>JAKAHE010000052.1 GCA_021815285.1 Nitrospirota bacterium | reverse complement strand
CAACCAGGAGGTCTCTCTCCGTGAAGTCCGGCCAGAGGGCCTCCGTGAAATAAAGCTCCGCGTATGCCGTCTGCCAGAGCAGAAAATTCGAGATCCTCTGCTCTCCGGACGTCCTGATTACGAGGTCGAGTTCAGGCATCTCCCTTGTATCGAGATACCGGGAGAAAGTCCGCTCGTCTATCTCCGCCGGGCTTATCCTGCCCGCTTCCATATCCGCCGCGATCTTTTTCGTCGCCTCGATTATCTCCCGCCTTCCGCCGTACGAGAGCGCGAGGTCGAGCACCATGCCGGTATTACCCGCCGTCTCCGCCTTTGCCCTCTCTATCCAGGCCTGCGCCTCAGGCGGGAGGTCTTCCACCCGCCCGATTGTCGAGAAGCGGATGTTCTCCCTCTTCATAAGCGAAAGCTCCTGCCTGAGATAGAGCGTCAAAAGCGACATCAGCACGGACACCTCAAGCGGCGGCCTCTTCCAGTTCTCGGTCGAAAAAGCGTAGAGCGTGAGCGCAGGGACATGAAGCTTCGAGCAGGCCGTTACAACCTCCCGCACGGCCTCCATGCCTTTCCTGTGGCCCGCTATCCTCGGCAGTCCGCGCCTTGCGGCCCATCTGCCGTTCCCGTCCATTATTATCGCCATGTGCCTGGGCAGGCGCATGGGATCAACCAGCGCCCGAAGCTCGGCAGGCGTCAGTTCGGTATAGTCTTTTATCTGCGTCAGCGTGTGCTCCAAAATCACCTCTGCGGAATCTTGTACAACAGAAGCTTTGCGCGGCTCGCAAGGCCGTTCGTCACGGACGATACCCCTCCAATCGGGTTAAGCTTGGACTTGTTCTCAAGTTCAAATGTCGGATCCGTGATTATCGCAATCTCATCCCTGCCGTCGTTCAGGACATCGCCCAGGTAAATGTCTGCCAAGTACCCCCCGATGTTCTTTACGCTCCATTTCTGCTCAAGACCCTTGCCGTCCCAGACAAAGGAGTATATCTCGGCGCCGCTATAGCCGTGCCAGCGCCTGATGATGTTTGTCGCGGCGTTGTTCTTCGTTATCACAACTTCCTTCTCGCCTTCCGGCCCGGTTCGGACAATTACCCTGCCCTTGACCTTTCCCCGATCGTCCGCCCCGGCGAATATCATGCTTTTTCTTTTTACTTCAAAGAAATTGTCGTATCCGCCGTATCGCTCATTGCTCTCCCAGAGCTTTTTGCCGTTATGGTCGAGCACTTCCACGTAGTCGTTATCGTCCACCCACACATAAATCGGGACGGTCGTTTTTTTGCCCTGCCTGGTCTTTCCGGGGACGTCGAGTATCGCGAAGCCGTACGGGTCCTGTATCCTGGAGGGCAGCTTGAACCTGCTTTCCCTTACGAGTCTGCCGTTCTTCCATTCAGACTGGTAAATAATCCCGGAATAGGGCGACTCCGTGCCGACGGTGGTGGTAAGGAGCTTCTTTTTGCCGTCCGGCATGTCGAGCACCTTGAAGAGAACGGGCGAAGGGCCGTACACCTTCCTGAAGTCTTTCCCGTCGTATTTTATGACGTAGGACTGCGCGCGACCCTGGCCGTAGGCCGTAACGTATACCTCGTCGCGTCCGTCCCCGTCGATGTCCGCGCATTCGACGTCGAGCTGCGCGGCTGGGTGCGCTTCCGGCTCGCGCCAGAGCTCGTGCAGCACACCCTTTTCAAGCCTGTATATGATTATCCTGTCGCCAGTGGATATTGCAAGCTCCGTCTTGCCGTCTCCCATGATATTGCCGGCGGCGAAATGCTCCGCCCTGTAAGGGAGTTCGTCCATATAGAAGAAATCGCGCCGCTCCTCTATGACGAGCGGTATGCCCATCTCCTCAGCCTTGTATACGCTGCTCGTCGAATCCACGAGCGAGGACAGGTTCTCCGTCTCCGTCCCGTCCGCCGCGTAAAGGGCAATTCCGACCTTCGTCCTGTCCGGCCTCTTCGTGGGCGAAGTCGCAAGCGTTAAGACGTATTGTGCTCCGCTCGCCTTTGCGAGGCCGGCCATATCGCCTTTAACGGCGGGCTTCGTGAGTTCCTTCGCCCCAGGCATGTCGAACCGCCCGGAGCCGCGAAGGATATGAAAGAGCCTGTCCTTTATGGGTTCGTTTACGTCGCCCCCGGAGACGAAGAGGAGCCTGGTCTTGCGGGTGGACAGGCGGGCCGTGTCGCCCGGTATTATTTGCGTTACGAGGAGTTTCTTTATCCTGCCGGATGCCTCGTGGGCGCCGAGCTTGTCCACGATAAAGCTCCCAAGGGATATTTCACGGTAGCCGAGTACGGCCTTCGTTACCGGATGGAATATGGGCTTGCCTTGGCGGAAAAGATACACCTCTACGCCCTTGAAGAGGCCGTCTTTAGCCCCTATGTCCACAGTTACCGTCTTCTCGTCCGCCGCGGTTACCTTCCCCTCGGCGCGCGGGAAGCGATCGAGCACCTCGCCCGCCATCCGGTCTATGGTATCCACCGTCGTGGCAGACGCGAATGTTTCGGGCGCCGCCATTGCCTGCGGAACAAAAACCGCCAGGACGGAAAACACCGCCGGGATAATTACAGACACTGCCGGGACAGCAAAAAACTTTTTCATAAAGCCCCTTGTCTTATCTTCCTGAGAACTTAAACCTGGATTCCCGCTGGAGCCTGCCCTGAGCGAAGCCGAATGGGCGGGAATGACGAACATTGTTGTTTATCTTCTCTCCAGCCTCAACTTTATCGAAACCGGGACGTCCGTCCCCGGCTGTAGAGTCAGTCGCCAGACCGGGACTATGCTCTCGCACTGGAACACCCGCTCGTACCCGGATTCGGACTGGGATACCGTCTCGACCGGGAAACGCCATAGCGCCGCCCTTTCGCCGAAAGAAAGCGTCATGGCATACCCAAGCCATTCGTCAACCATCCGGACCTCGGAGACGTTGTTCAGTTCCCCGGCGCTTGCGAAATTTCCGGCCTTCAGGGAGTGCCCCGGTATCTCGAAATACCTGTCCGGTGAGTTCCCGGCAAGGAGCGAGAAGTTAAATTCCACGCCGAAGGCGGTATTAATCTCCTCGCTCCCCTCGTTCCTTATGACATAGCCCGCATCGAACCCGCTATCGCCCGAGGCCGGTCTACCGGCGGCCCGTACGGTTACGGTCTTTCTGACAGATACCTTCTGTCCCCGCACCTCTCCCGTGCGGGATAGGACAACGGAAACCTTGTCGCCGGACTTCTTTACCTTTGACGAATACAAGCCCTTCACGAAATCGCCAAACTCTTTGTGCTCCGCGTTTCTGAAGGCATCAAAGTCCGTCTCTCCGTCCAGGAAGTGGTCGATAAGCGAGGCCTTCCTGTACCAGTCGTAGTGCAGATAGGAGGAAAGTCCCTCCTCCTTCGCACCCATCTTCTCGTGTATGGTCGCCGCGCCGCCGGGAGACCGGCTTCGGTCTCCTGCATCAGCTTCCTGTGTCGTGGCGAGCTTCCTGTGATATGCCTCCGGACGCCGGGAGAGCGTATTCATCATGTTCATGGCAATGGGACGGTAGTCCAGCTCGTATATCATCCCCCCATCGCCGGGGTCTATGAAAAGTGAAATATCTTTGCCGGCTATCATCACCTCGTCGGACAGATCGCCGTCGAAATCGGCGGTCTCAACGGTGAGACGCTCTCCGGCTTCCGCGGCTACTTCCGCCTTTATGAGATGCCGGTAGACCGCGTCCCGGAGGTGCGGGAGATACAGGCCTCCGAACACGCCGTGCCAGTATGCGTCGTTGCACTGGCCGCGCCAGAGGTCGTCGATGGCATCGCCCTTGAGACCCGCGCGGCGCGCCTTCCTGCTGACCTGCAACATCCGCTTGTGCATGGCGTTCGCTTCCGGGTATTTTGAAAGGAAGTTCCGGAAGAACCCGCCCTTAACGAAAAGCCTCTTTATGTCGTATCCCGGCTCCTTTTTCAGCTCGTCCAGAAAGTCCTCATACTCAAGCATAGCCTCCGCCGGGAGCGACCACTCCCCCATCTCCATGTACGAGCATGTCGGGAGATATACCCTGCCGCGAGGGCCTTCGGAGTCTATATATTCGCTGAAGGTCGAAGGCTCTATCCAGTCCCTGTTCGCTTCGAGCGCGCTTATGAACCTCTTGAGCCAGCCGTCCTCGTATACCCACTTGTAAGTCCCCGGCCAGACGCCGAACTTTTCCCCGTCGTCCGCCATGACGGACAGCGTGTTAACGCCCGCGTCCGGCATATTGCGCCAGTGCGCAAGCGCCTCCTCCGGCTCCTTGAATGGAATCGTATACCTTAATCTCTCGCTTCCGGGGAAGACCTTTACCGTCTTTCCCTGTTCCTCGGTTATGAAATATCCTGTAAGTTCTGAGTCGCGGAGGCCCGACATCTTGAAGTGAAAGTCGTCCACCACGACATATTCTATCCCGGCGTCGCAGAGCGCCGCGGGCAGGTGCGGCTCCCATACCCTTTCGGCGAGCCATATCCCCCTGGGCCTCTTGCCGAAATTGTCTTCGACGAACTTCGAAAGCTTCTCTATCTGTCCAAGTTTGTCCTCGTCCGGGAGCAGGGCGAGTATCGGCTCGTAGAACCCTCCGCCCAGTATCTCCGCCTGCCCGGCTTCGACCATCGATGCGACGGTCTTTATGAACTCCGGATGGCTTTTCAGAATCCACTCAAGAAGCGAGCCTGTGAAGTGCAGGCAAATCTTGAACCACGGGACGTCTCTGACGGCCTCGACAAGGGGCAGATATGCGTTGTGATAGGCCTCTTCCGCGACGTGGTCGAAGTTCCCTACGGGCTGATGGTTGTGTATGGCGAAGATGAATTTGATCTTTTTCATTGGCCCCCTGGATGTAACTTCTGATATTAACAGAGGAAGGGAGCGGAGTCAAGGATTTAGCGGGCGGCATTTTCCTTGAAAAAGCATTGGAATTCGGTTATTATTTAAGTGGTAAGGGGGCAGACTTAAAGGGGTTTTTATGAAACTATTTGCCGGGTTCAAGGCGGATACGGAGCAGTCGAAAAACCTTCTGTTCTCCCTTGCCCTGACAGGACTTATCTTCCTGGTAGAGGTCATTGCGGGGTTCCTTACCAACTCCCTGGCGCTGCTCTCCGACGCCGTCCACGTCCTGACCGACATGGTCTCCCTGGGGTTGGCGTTTTTCGCAATCTTTCTCTCCGCCCTCCCCGCGTCAGACACCCGCACCTACGGCTGGCACAGGACGGAGGTCTTCGCGGCACTCATAAACGGCGTAACCCTCGTGTTAATATCCGGTTTTATAATCTTCGAGGCGATTCGCAGGCTCTCCGCGCCAGTGCCGGTGAAGAGCGTCGGGATGCTGGTCGCCGCCGCTTTCGGCCTTTTTGTCAATCTCTTTGTCGTCCACCGCCTGCACGGTCACGACGAGCACGACTTGAACATCCGGAGCGCCTTCCTGCATGTCGTCGGAGACGTCCTCATCTCCGCCGGCGTAATTGTCGGCGCCGTGATAATCTACTACACCGGCTGGTATCTCGTAGACCCGATTCTATCCGTCATATTCTCGCTCGTAATCCTGCGCGGGGCGGTGAAGGTGCTCTACGAGGCCTCGCACATACTCCTGGAAGGCGTGCCCAAAGGACTGGACATCAACACCGTGGTGGATGAGATAAAGAAGGTCCCGGACGTGCTGGACGTCCACAGGCTGCACGTCTGGAGCATATGCCCGAGCATTTCCGCGCTCTCGGCGCATATACTCATAAACCCGGCCTACCAGGGCGAAAGAAAAAGGATAATAGACGACATAAACTGCCGTCTCATATCGTGTTTCCATATCAACCACACCACCCTTCAGCTCGAGAAGGGGGCGTGCGAATTCAATAACCTCGTCTGCGACATAGTCCACTGCGAGCGCCGGGCCGCGCATGTTCACCGGCACAGCCACGCTCACGGCCATGCCCACGACCATGATGGCGACGCCGTCCACGCGCACACGCACTAAACCCTCTCCCCCGCCACTCCTTCCCCACGGATGGGATGGGTGTATAATATAAAAATATGATACTCGTAACCGGCGCGACAGGCTTCGTCGGAAGCCATCTGGTAAAGAAACTCGCCGCCAAAGGCCAGGCGGTGCGCGCGCTCGTCCGGGACAGGGACAAGGCGGAAAAAAGACTGGGAAACGGCAATGTCGAACTCGCCCAGGGCGACGTGAAAGACCCGGAATCCCTTGCCCGGTCTGCCGAGGGCTGCGAGGCGGTAGTGCATCTCGTAGGGATTATCCAGCCCGCGCCTGGCCAGAGCTTCCGCTCCGTGCATGTCGAGGGCACGAAAAGCGTCCTGGAGGCGGCGAAAAAGGCCGGGACGGTAAAGCATTTCGTCTACCAGTCCGCGCTCGGCACGCGGGAGAACGCCCGCTCGGAATACCACAAAACCAAATATGCCGCCGAGGAGATGACCCGCTCTTCCGGGCTTGGCTGGACGATTACCCGCCCATCCATAATCTACGGGCCGGGGGACGAGTTCACCCTCCGTATGAAGTCTCTCATAAACCTGCCGCTCCCGTTTGTGCCGCTTCTCGGTTCCGGGCAAGGGCTCTTCCAGCCGGTATACATAGACGACATGACGGAGGCGCTGGCAAGGATAACCGGCGAGCCTAAATATTACGGGAAGACCGCGGAGTTATGCGGCCCGCGGCGCCTGACGCTAAACGAAGTCGTGCATGAGATTGCGGAGGCCATCGGCAAGAAGAAGCCAATCACCCACATCCCCGTCCCCTTCGCAAGCCCGGCGGTGTTTGCGATGGAGGCGATACTCCCGAAGCCCCCGGTAACGCTCGACCAGCTCCTCATGCTCCAGGAGGACAACGTCTGCGCGTCGAATTTCATGGACGAACTGGGGATAAAACCCGTTGATTTTAAAGGGGGATTGAGGAAGTTCGTTACTTAGAGATTGCTTCGAGAAAACGGTTTCATTCGCTCATCTACTGTATTATCGATAATGAGCGGCAACAAATAATTTACGGTAGATTCGGAGCTGAAATATACTAATGAGACAGAACTATCGTAAACACTATCGGAAGTTTCTACACCTGCAGTAGTATTCCATTCCTTCGCTGATATTCTATCCATCATGTCACCTTTCTTTTCGCCAACCCTCAAACATGATTCTTTCTTGAATACCCGCCTGAGGAACTGGCATATTCGGTACTGTTACTTGAAATCTTTTAAATTCCTTTTTGGTGACGAATGTATGAGTTGTTTCTGCGCTTTCAATAAAAGCTCTATAAAATTCTCCTGTAGCTTCACCAAGCGTGCCTAAAAAAGCCTCCGAATTAAACGGCACTTCCTGTTCTAGTTCTTTTTCATATGCTTTATAAAGATTCCATATTTTATCGTTAATTTTACTATCGACATCGACTACATTTAATTTAAGTCTTTTTGCTTCCTTGCGCGAAATTATATAATCATGTGAATATAACTCCTTAGTTAAGGTAGAAATTATCTTTTTCTTTTCCTCCTGCGTCCCGCTTGGATGCGTACTTAAAAGTTTTTCTGCAAGCATTCCAATTTGCTCTTTTGCCCTATAAACTGACCCCAGTGCTAAAGGATGCACTTTATCGGTTAATGATTTAAATACATTATCCAATAATCCTGGTGCTGTCAAATCAGCTTCCTTTTTTGCTAAATGTAAAAATCCTATAACCTCTTCCACACTTACTGGTAGAAATTGTTGCTGCGGGTTAAGTGGATTCGGGGCCGTCGTGGGATTGTACGGTGTAGTAATCGATGGGTCAATAGGGCCAAGCTGGCCAAGCTTGGTCATTATAATTTCGTCGGCTCCTAAGCTAATTAACGTACCTGCGCTATGTGCTTTATATGGTATTAGAACTGAAAATTTCTCACAAAATTCCCTAATTTGATTTACTATTCCAAAGGCGGCTATTGTATCGCCTCCCCTAGTATAAAGAAATAAATCAATATTCTTTACATTGCCAAAATTATTAAGATGGCTATATAAATGAGAAAATACGTCCTTTCCAATTCTTGTCTCAAAACCGGGCCGATCGCCAGTTAAATAACATATCACTTTTGAATCACGAATCTGCTCAACTTCCTTAATGATAGCAATGCGCTCGTCAAGATTGGACATTAATATCCTCGTAAAAGAAGGGGGAAGACAAGGAATTATAATACAGCGTTACCCGCATATGCAAGAGATTTGTTGCGCTTATAGTCAGCAACATTTACTGGCAATCCACCCGCGCAGTCAATAAAAAATCCGCCCGGGGCGGTGAGTCCCTTAAGAAATCGATAGTCTTTTAACCCTCGCCAAAAAGACCGCCGTCACGGGGAGGAACAGTGCGACGCCAGTCAGGCCAAGCCTTGTCTCCCCTATCCAGAAGGTCATGGAGAGGTTGAATAGCAGGACGATAAAATATAGCGCCGGGCCTAACAGTCCGGTTTTATTGGATAAAACTCCGGGCACCCGCTCCACGGGCCGGCTATTTTTGGCCAGCCGGGCGTCTACGCCCTTCCAGATGCGCATAGTGAGCGCGCCGACGAAGAACCAGCCGGCGAAATTCTCAATAGTTACGCCGAAATACGGCCCCGGATATGGGTAGTAGTATATCTTGCCCAGGAACCACCTGTCCCCCCGGAGCGCGAGCGGGTCGATTACAACGTCCAAAAGCGTCATCAGGAACGCGCCCAGGAGTATGGTTTTCCAGGCGAATTTCTCTTCACGCGGCAGAAAAACGCGCGCCGTCTGCCAGCTCGAATAGGAAAGAAACGTGAAGGAGAGCGAGTCCATGAACGGCACGCCGAAAATCCATAACTCCTTGTTTTTTGTGGAAGGGATGTAATAATAAAGCCCGAATGGGAATCCGTTGCGAACGGATGAAAATTCCGAAATATATGCCACTGCCCAGGCGATAAAAGTAAATAAAACTGCCCTTCGCGGGCCTATGTTTTTTGCGGCGGCATAGAGGTAAATTGCGAGAAAAACGAATACATACGGACGGAAAAAAACGGTCAATATCAGTAACTTAAGCGCTTCCATCAGACGTAGCCATTGGCGCGGAACCACAAAACCGCCCTCTCCAGCGCATCCTCCACGGGACTCTGCGGCAGACCCAATTCCCGTATGGCTTTTGACGGGTCGAAAAACATAAGCTTTTTCGCCATCTTGA
The DNA here is from genome assembly GCA_021815285.1 of Nitrospirota bacterium. GTDB lineage: Bacteria > Nitrospirota > JACRHJ01 > JACRHJ01 > JACRHJ01 > JAKAHE01. Next base: position 2,391 of record JAKAHE010000052.1, on the reverse strand, counting down.
CGGCGTCGAGCGGCGCGAGCGGCGGCCTCTTTGTAACATAATCCGCAAGCTTAGTACTGAAGTATGCAATGGGCAGGACGGACCAGTACGGAAGCTTTATCCTGGGCGCCGGGATGCCGGTTATGTCGGAGAGGATGCCGAATATCTCTCCCAGGCGTAAATCCTTGTTTCCCAAGATATATTTCTGACCTGGGACACCCCTTTCCATAGCCAGGATATGCCCCTGGGCCGCATCTTCCACGTCTATTAAATTAAGCCCGGTATCCACATACGCAAACATCTTTCCCTTAAGGAAATCCAGTATCATCTTGCCCGTCGGCGTTGGTTTTATGTCCCGCGGGCCGACCGGCGTGCTGGGGTTCACTATCACTACCGGCAGACCATTTCCGGCAAATTCTTCCGCCGCGCGTTCGGCCAGGTACTTGGATTTCTTATAATCTCCGGCCATGTCAGAAAGTGTCACGGGGGTGTCTTCCGTGCCGGGAGCGCCGTCTCCGGGGTTGCCCAGGGCGCCGACCGTGCTGGTGTATACGACGCGCTCTACCCCGGCCCTAAGCGCGCAATTCAACACGTTTTTTGTGCCCTGGACGTTTACCTCGTATATCCGGGCGGGATCGCTCACCCACAGGCTGTACTCTGCGGCGGCGTGATATACCCTGTCGCAGCTATCTATAGCCCGGATAAGGGAATTTTCGTCCAGCAGGTCTCCGTAGGCCACCTTTACGTCGAGGCCCTCGAGGTTCCTGCCATCGCAGCCGCGCCGGGCAAGGCAGACGACTTCCTCGCCCCGCGCCAGGAGTTGCCGCACAAGCGCCGCACCGAGGAAGCCCGTCCCGCCAGTTACGAAATTCTTCATGGGGAAAGGGTATAAAAATTGCGCGGTTATGTCAACAAAAAACACCCCGTCCCCGCACCCCGTTTTCTGCCAAAAATGGCCTGTTTTATGGCATTTTCCGTTATGTTTTACATACCGGCGAAAAATTACGGTTTTTTCCCAAATAATCCCGGACAGGCAATGAGTTACTGCTGTTGGTAGTAGAACCTACTGAAAACGAACATCACCAATCGTACGACATGGAACGGAACAGTTGGAGTGAATTTTGCCGGTCGTCAAGATTATAGCCGCCCCATTTTATGAAAAATGTAAACCCACGAATAAAGTTGACACCCCAACTCGCATAATCTATTATGCCGGAAATCGAAATAGAAAGGCGGAGGAGCAATATGCTTAAGACTGTGCTGGCGCTGGCGGTTGGGCTGTGTTTCGAGTCTGTGGGAAACGTCCTTTTGAGAAAAGGGATGATGAAGGTCGGGGAGATCAAGTCATTTTCGATTCCCGCTCTCTGGGAGGTCTTCATAAAGGGCGTAACAAGCCCGGTTGTCATATCCGGCGTGGCGCTCGACGCGCTGTTCTTCATATGCCTGCTGTTTGCGCTTTCGTGGACGGAGGTCAGCGTCGTTATGCCCATAACCGCGATAGGTTACGTCACCACGACCGTAACCGCGAAGATCATACTTCACGAGGACATCTCGCCGCTTCGGTGGGCCGGAACTATCGCCATAGTATTCGGGTGCATGATGGTCGGAAAGAGCGGTTTACACTAATCCCCCACCAGGCCCGTTTAAATCCCGCACAAACACCATACAATCCCCCACTTAAGCGGGCCGAGTTTTAAAAATACCTGCCTATCTGAACCAGCCCCATGAGGTAGTTCTGGCCCCTGTTAGGCTCCTTTATGCCGGCGTTGGAGAGGTGCAGGAACCTGCACTCGGCGCCAATCGTCCACTTGCCTGTGATGAAATACTGCGCGCCTATGGCGGCGTTTATGATGAAATTATACCGGGTGCCCTGCACCTCATGCGGGACGTCTAAGTATACCATCCCGAACGATGCCGACGCATAGGGGACAAGCCTGTCCCGAAGTCCGGTAAAGTCGTACCGGAAGCCCAGGGGGCTCAAGCCCGCCATGCCGTGGTCGTCGAGAGTCGTGATAAGCCCCAGGGGGACTTCCAGCTTGTATTCCAGGACGCCCCTCGTAATCCAGTCTTTCATTATGACGTTTGTCAGGGGGATGGTGAAATACGGCTGGAGGAGCGCGGTATTGAGCCGGAAGTGGTCGTTGTCCCAGACCTTGTCTCCGTAGCCGCCCTGGATGCCTATGGAATAGTCGTTTGATATTATATCTTCATACTTGGTAATGGATGCTGGCGCGGAATTGTCGGGCGGCGCGGCCTGTTGCGCATGGCCCTGAGCCGGGGGGAAAACCATTGAAAAAAATAGAACAAGGAGCGGCGGAAGAATCTTCTTCATCGGAAAAGAACCTGTATTATTTTATGGTTATTTTTTGATCATCCTTCCTTCTCTGTTTATCCTGAAACTTTCACCCTTCA
>JAKAHE010000051.1 GCA_021815285.1 Nitrospirota bacterium | reverse complement strand
CGGTCTTGATCACCTCGTAGTAGAAGGGGATCCGCATCCCGTCGTACGGCAGATACGACTCGGCGGCGGTCTGGAGCTGGCTCTTTACGCCGTAGAGGTGCGTCACATCCAGAGCCAGACCGGCCATCGCCGTCAGGACTATCAGCGATACGGCGAAGAAAACCAGCACGCTTCCTTTTTTTTCCGAGAGTATACTGAGCGTTTTTTTCATTTTATTTAAGTTTCAACGGTTCCGTCGAAATCGGGTTCGGAAGCCCCGGAATGAACTGGAGCGCCTTTTTCTGCTCAGGCGTCGGCTCGTTCGCGCCCGGGATGGAAGGCGTGACTCCAGGCGCCATCGCCTTGGCAAGCTTCGGCGTTATGAAAAACACAAGTTCCCTCTCGTTTCTTGTCAGGGCCTGGTCCCTGAAAAAAGCCCCGATAATGGGTATGTCTCCCAGCAGGGGAACCTTGTCAAGGGTCCTCGTCCAGTCCTCGCTTAAAAGCCCGCCTACAACGAACGTCTCTCCGTCCTTGAGCTCCACGTTCGTGTTGATGTGGTCTTCCTTGAGCGCGGGTATCTTGAACCCGTTGAACACCACGGCGTCCGCGTAATCGAGCGAGCTTACCTCTATGCCGCAGTTGTCCTCGCCGTTCCCGGTATAACTGCCCTCCCTTGTCTTGTTGTTTTCCATGTTTATTTCTATGTTGCCGTCCTCTTTCACCACGGGCTTCATGTTCATCATAACGCCGAACTTCTTCCAGACGACGCTTATGGACAGGCCGTTATTCGAACTCCCGCCTATGTTGCCGCTCTGGACGACCGGCACCGGAAACTCTCCGCCAGCAAGGAACGACCCCACTTCTCCGTCCCGCACAAGCAGATCCGGCGATGCGAGCACCCTGGCCAGACCCTTTGTGGCCAGGGCCTGGATGAGATACTGCGTCCCGCTCGGGCTGTGGATTACCCCTATGTTCGCCCCGTTTATGCCGGCAGTCGTAAGCGGTATGCTGTGCGAGCCGGAGATGAGGCTGTTGATGGCGGTCAGCCCCGGGGAAATGGGCGCGATTGCGCTGTCTATGGTAACGTTTCTCCCCGCGTACGCCCAGTTGATGCCCAGGTTCCTGAGGGCGTTTCTGTCTATGGACGCCACGGTTATCTGGAGGTCGATTTCCGGGGCGTTGGCGACCTCGAGCAGATTTACGTATTTGATTGTCTTGTCGTTGGGGTTGCCGTTGTTTCTCTGCGTTTCCCTGGTCTGGCCGCCCTGGAGGAAATCGAGCTCCTTGCTCTTTACGTTATAGGCGACGGACTTGAGCACGTTGTCTATGCGCGCCCTACGCTCCTGCGTGGACACGCTGCCGGTTACGATGATGGTGGTGCCAAGCGTCTTTATGTTTATGTGGGTGGCGTCGTCCCTGGCGATTGTGTCTATCGCCGCCTTGAGGTCGGTTGTGTCCATTACGACATTTATGTCGAAGAACTGCTTGTGCTCGTCCTTGTCCCAGACTATGAGCGTCGCCTTCCCGGGGTATTCCCCGTCGATTTTTATCTCTGTCTTGCCCCCCGTCTGCTCCGCGGTTGCGGGCGGGTCGGACGCCTTTACCAGGAGCTTTTTCAGGACCGGATGGTCCGGAACGGCGTAAATGACCTGCACCAGGGCCGGGCTTTTCGGCTCGGCGTTTTTTTCTATCTTAACGCCCTGGTTGGATGAGTCTACCGACTGCTCCTGCACAGTGACGGAATATCTTTTTACCTGGTATGGCACGGTGAGTATGACGGATTCGCCCACGCGCACCTCCGTGTACACCCCGGCGAAGGCCGCCGATGCAAAAAAGGCCGCAGATAAAAGCATCGCTATAAATACGATGGAAAAAACATGCAGTACTGAAAACCTCCGTTTCCCGCGCGAACGGTTTTTGCACATAATTAAACGCCTCCTTTTTATAACTTCTCCTTTATCTGAACGATTCGTTGGTGCGAAGGCTTCCCTTTATTACCTCTATGTTCACCTCCGGCGGCCTGACCGTTCTCGCGGCAAGTATCGCGCCCGGTCTTTTCCTCGGACGGCCGTTACGCCTGAAAACCGGATGCGCAGGCTTTGGCGCGTCTCCCTCGAGAAGAGTCGCAACCGTTACGCCATTCGTATTTGTAATGTCGCTGTCGCCCACGTGCCTTAAAATAAGCTGCACCTTGTTCTGGCTCGCCAGTGCAAGCTTCTCCGCATCCTCGGGAGAGACGTCGAGCGTAACGGTCGGCACGGTCACGGGTTTTCCGCCCCTCTGCTCGAGTATCTGGCCGACCGCCAGCACCCGCACGTCCTGGAGCACTATCTTGCTTATAAGGTCTCTCCTGCCGTTCGGCCTGCCGTAGGGCGACTCGACAGTAGCGACGACGTCCACCATGCTGTTCGGCAGGACAAACCCGGCGACCCCGACCACGTCGTTCACGGCGACGGTTATCGCCCGCTTCCCCGGCCTTATGATGTAGCTCATTACCCCCGTCTCGCCGTTCTGCGGGGCGAGATTGGACTGAAGCACCGGTTCTCCCGCCGGAATGTGCGATATGGCAAGCCTGCCTTCGACCTGCCGGATGTCTGCAAAAGAGCCGACAGGCGTATTATTCTTCGGCCAGTCCGCAAGCTTTACCTCCGCCGGATTAATCCTTGTCCCGAACGGTATGTCCGCCGCCGCCACCGCGACCTGCCGGATTTCGAGTTTTGCGAGGGCCGCCTCTTTTTCCTTTTTTGTCAGGTATCCGTAGACCAGGTAGGCCGACACGGAGGCCAGCACAAGCGCCGCCGCCGCGATAACGACTGTAATCCTTGATGGAAGGACCATCTCTTTTCCTCCTTTTTCAGGTGCCGCGCTTGTAGTACATCGTGCCGGCCCGCGAGAGCGTCAGGCTCGCGGGTATATCCAAATATTTTGAAAAGAACCCGCCTTCCAAAAAGCTGAAACTGCACGTTGCGGTTACGGTGACGGACTTCTCCGTCCCGAATGAGAGATTGCTGTTGACCGCCGTTGCGACCGTAACGCCCCCCAGGGACGACGGAACCTGGCCCTGCACGTACGATTGTATCCTTGGGTCGTTCGGCGCAAGGTCTGTAAGCTCTGTCGCATACCGCACCCCGGCGCGCACGGCGTTCTCCAATGCGTTGTCGTAATACCACGCCCTTGCGAACTCCGCCACCCCAAGGGCAAACATCATAAGGACGATGGATACGAGCGTGAACTCCACCAGGGCCTGGCCCTTGTTGTTTCTCAGCCTGTTCATCAGGATCCGCCCTCGTAGGTGATGCTCGCCGTGCGGGTTATAGGGATGGTCCCGCTGAAGCCCGGTATTATCGTCCCGGCCAGAACGTCGAAGCTGTATGTCGCCGATACCACGATGGTCTCTCCGTACGTGCCGCCGTTCGGCGGCGGGAGGATATTGGTGGTTACTGACGGCTGGCCGCCTGGGGGGAGATTCGCTTCTATCTTCGCCATAGCGTAGGTCTCCGTCGAATTTACTATGGTGGCAGGGTCCGGCAGGACGGCGCCGTAACGCGCGGCGGCCCGGACGGAGTTCGCGAGGTGCGTCGAGTAATACCAGTAGCGCCCGAATTCCACCACCCCGAAAATAAGCGCGAAGAAGAGCATGGAGACCAGCGCGAACTCCACTATCGCCTGTCCGGAATTCCCGGAAATCTTTTTAAGGAGCATTGCCGGTCTCGTCCTACGGCCACGAACTGATAATTGTTGAATACAGGCTCGCGACCCTGCCGCCGAAGGTTGTCAAAGCGCCGACCGCCGCAGCGGCCACAAGGAACAGGATGACGGCATACTCCACGAGGCCCTGGCCTTTTTTGTTTTTAACGGGTTTTAAAAATCGCATCGGCGTCATGTTGTCCCCTCGCCCATAATCTCAGCCGGGGCCTGCGAGAAGGCCCCGGCTGAGAGCTTCGGTTGTTACAACGAGTTGGTGATGGTGGTGAAGACGCCGGATACCGTCGTGCCGAGGACTGTCAGTGTGGCGATCGCCGCTATCGAGACGAGGAAGATAATGAGGGCGTATTCCACAAGACCCTGCCCTTTTTCGTTTTCGATCGGAAGCTTGAGGCTGTTGATGCAGGCAGACAGCATGAGTATCATGTCCTTCATGGTTTTTCTCCCTTTCAAAAAATGTTTAAGTTTCAATTGTTTGGAGTAGAGAGCTTGGGAAGGAAAACTAAAAATGGTTCCGGTTCAAAACGGTTCCGATTCAAGTAGGTCTAATCCGCTGATGTCTTGCGTGATTGCGTGATGTTGATTCATATAATAACTACTCAATTAAGGTTTGTCAAATCTGCCGCAATAACAACAATTACATGAGTATCGACACAATTTGACGGAAATGCAAGATTTTGATATTTTCTAATTGGAGGCTGACTATGGGTATAAAATTCGGCGAAAGGCTCATACGGGCCGGAGTGGTTACTGAAGGCCAGGTGGAAAACGCACTCAAGGAGCAGGCGGCGAACGGCGGGCGGCTCGGCCAGAACCTCGCCCGCCTCGGCTACGTCTCGGAAAACTACATAAAATCGTTTATGAACGCCATGCCGCCTCCGCCGCCTTCCGCCGAGGCCACCGGCCTGCACAAGGAGTTTCTCGCCGAACTCGCATTGAAACAGGTATTCTACCTGGGAACCTTCACGATCCCGGAGCTCTCCGAGAGGATGAAGCTGCCGCATAATATAATAACGGGCATTGTGCAGGACATGCGGCAGAGCAAGTTCTGCGAGGTAAAGGGCGGCTCTGCCTACCAGAGCGTCACGTACTCTTTCTCCGTTACCGCCGAAGGCCGCAAGAGGGCCATGGAACTCCTGGAAAAAAGCTCCTATGTCGGCCCGGCGCCTGTTACGCTTCAGGAATACCGCCTGATGGCCGAGCGAAATTCCATCAGGAACGTATCCTTGAGCGAGCCGGACATGCGTATGGCCTTCGCGCCGTATGTCGTTCCGGAGCGTCTCCTGGGCCAGTTCGGGGCGGCGGTCAATTCCGGGAAATCCATATTTATTTACGGCCCCGCGGGCAACGGCAAGACGGTATTCGCCGAGGCCCTGGGAAGGGTGATGAAGGAGGCCGTGTGCATTCCCCATGCCGTGGCCGTCGAAAGAGAGATAATACGGGTGTACGACCCGGTGAACCACCTTACCGCGGAAGCCGGCGCATACGGCAGTTACGACCAGCGCTGGGTGCTATGCAGAAGGCCCCTCGTCGTCGTGGGCGGAGAACTCACCCTGAAGATGCTCGACCTCGACTTCAACCCCGTGCACAAGTTCTACGAGGCCCCGCTACAGATGAAGGCTAATGGCGGCGTCTTTGTAATCGACGACTTCGGACGCCAGATGATAAGGCCCCGGGACCTGCTTAACCGCTGGATCGTCCCGCTCGAGAGGAGAAGCGATTTCCTTACCCTGCACACCGGAAAGAAGTTCGAGATACCATTCGACGAGCTCGTCATATTCGCCACGAACCTCGAACCCAGGGATCTTATGGACGAAGCCTTCCTGCGGCGCATACACTACAAGATAAAGATAGACCGCCCCACGGAGAAAGAGTTCAGGGAGATATTCAGCCGGGTATGCGCCACAAAGGGGATAGAGTGCCCCCAGGAGACCCTGAACTGGCTCATAGGCGAACGCTACGCCAAGACCGGCACGGCGTTGAACGCATGCCACCCGCGCGATATAATCGAGCAGATGATGGACATATCGAAATACCGGAACATGAAACCGACAATTACCAAGGACATCCTTGGCGAGGTGTGGAATAACTATTTCATAGAGCGATAAGGCCATCCCATCCCGTTTTTTTAACCCGTCGCCGCAATTAATTTGTCCATCTGTAACCGCGCGTCCTTCCGCGCCGTCTATTGTAATGTCTCAGGTCTCCTCTGAAATAACATAGTGTATTCAATCGTTTTTTAGTATAATGAATATTTTTACCCGGTAAAAAATAAAATCGAGCAGTGAGGTATGACTTCCATGTCCGAACAGGAAAAAGCGAGCAGAATCGACGAAACAGAGAATATAAGGCAGGCTTCGCCACGGCGAAGGATATACTTTCTTGCTGCAATAGTATGTCTGACCGTTCTCGGGATTTACGCCCTGGAGCGCTCCGGGGCGGCGAAAAAAATGCCGAAACCGGCCACCCGCCCGGCCCCGGTTTCGGTGGCTCCCGCGAAAAAAGGCAATATAAATGTCTATATTACCGGCCTCGGCTCCGTCGTCCCCCTGAATACCGTAACAGTCAGGACCCGCGTGGACGGCCAACTCATGAGCGTGAACTACCGCGAGGGCCAGGAGGTGAAAAAGGGCGAGCTTCTTGCGCAGATAGACCCCAGGCCCTTCCAGGTGCAGCTGATCCAGGCCCAGGGCCAGATGGCAAAGGACAGGCAGTTTCTCGATAACGCAAGGACGGACCTGAAACGCTACCAGACCCTCTGGTCACAGAACTCCATCCCGAAACAGCAGCTGGATACGCAGGCGGCCCTGGTGCGCCAGTACGAAGGCGTCGTGAAGTCCGACCAGGGGGCCATCGATAACGCGAAGCTCCAGCTTGTATACTCCCGCATAACCGCGCCCGTCGGCGGGCGCGTCGGACTCCGGCTCGTGGACCCCGGGAATATCGTCCACGCGACTGACACGAACGGCCTTGTCGTCATAACGCAGGACCATCCCATAACCGTCGTGTTCCCGATAGCGGAGGACGACCTGCCGCAGTTGCAGGCGCGGCTCAAGAGGGGCGGGCTCCCGCCCGTGGACGTCTACGACCGTGCGATGCAGCGCAAAATCGCCTCCGGGAGGATGCTGACGCTCGACAACCAGATAGACCCGTCCACGGGAACGGTAAAGGTAAAGGCGATTTTCGGCAACTCGGGAAACGAGCTCTTCCCCAACCAGTTCGTAAACGCATCCCTGCTCGTCAAGACGCTCCGGGGCGTAGTGGTAATACCGACCGTCGCCGTCCAGAGAGACAGCAAGGGCGAGTATGTCTATGTCGTCAGGCCGGGAAACGTGGCCGCGATGCGGCCTGTCAAGACCGGAGAGGCGGAGGACGGCAAAATCGCGGTCATTTCCGGTATATCGCCCGGCGAGATTGTCGTAACGGACGGCATGGAGAGGCTCAAGGACGGTAGCAAGGTGGAGATAATAAGGAAGTAATGAACATCTCCCGCCCGTTCATAACCCGCCCCGTCGCAACGACGCTTCTGATGATTGCCATCATCCTGGCGGGCGCCGTGGCATACCGCCAGCTCCCGGTCTCCGCCCTGCCGCAGGTGGAATACCCGACAATCCAGGTGCGGACGTTCTATCCGGGCGCAAGCCCGGACGTCATGGCGTCGTCCGTAACGGCGCCGCTCGAGCGCCAGTTCGGCCAGATGCCGGGCCTTGCCCAGATGACCTCCGCAAGCTCGGGCGGCAGTTCCATAATCACGCTTCAGTTCGGCCTGGACCTGAGCCTCGACATAGCCGAGCAGGAGGTGCAGGCGGCCATCAACGCTGCGGGGACTTTCCTGCCGAAAGACCTCCCGAACCCGCCCGTTTACAGCAAGGTCAACCCCGCGGACGCCCCAGTCCTGACGCTCGGTCTCACGTCCAAATCCATGCCCCTGCCGCAGGTGGAAGACCTTGCCGACACGCGGTTCGCGCAGAAGATTTCCCAGCTTCCGGGCGTCGGGCTTGTGAGCATCGGCGGCGGCCAGAGGCCAGCGGTGCGCGTGCGCGCGAACCCGACGGTTCTCGCCTCCTACGGCATGACGCTCGAGGACCTGCGCACGGCAATCGGCGCCGCGAATGTCAACCAGGCGAAGGGCAGCTTCGACGGCCCGCACCAGTCTTACATAATCGGGGCGAACGACCAGCTCCTTTCGAGCAGGGAATACCGCTCCCTTGTCGTGGCGTATAAAAACGGCGCTCCCGTGCGGCTTTCCGACGTCGCCGATGTCATAGACGGGGCCGAGAACGTGCAGGAGGCGGCCTGGATGAACGAGACCCCGGCTGTGATACTCAACATCCAGAGGCAGCCCGGCGCGAACGTAATCGCCGTTGTGGACAGGATAAAACAGCTCCTGCCCCAGCTTGAGACCTCCCTGCCTCCCTCGATACACGTATCGATCCTTACCGACCGCACCACCACCATCCGGGCCTCTGTGCGGGACGTGCAGTACGAGATGCTCCTCGCCATTGCGCTTGTCGTAATGGTCATATTCCTCTTCCTCAGAAACCTCGCCGCGACCGCCATACCGAGCGTCGCTGTCCCGCTGTCCCTTGTCGGGTCGTTCGGCGTTATGTATCTCATGGGGTTCAGCTTAAACAACCTCTCGCTCATGGCGCTTACGATCTCCACGGGCTTTGTCGTGGACGACGCCATAGTCATGATAGAGAACATAGCGAGATTCGTCGAACAGGGAGACCCGCCTCTCGAGGCCGCGCTGAAGGGTTCTAAGCAGATAGGGTTTACGATTCTTTCCCTTACCGTTTCCCTTATCGCCGTGCTGATACCGCTTCTCTTCATGGGCGACATAGTCGGTCGCCTTTTCAGGGAGTTCGCCCTTACGCTTGGCGTTACGATACTCATATCGGCGGTCGTATCCCTTACGCTTACGCCGATGATGTGCGCGAGGCTCTTAAAGCACACGCCGGAGGAGAAGCAGGGGCGGTTTTACCGATGGTCCCAGGGGATGTTCGACAGGATAATCGCGCGCTATGGCAAGGCCCTGCGCTTCGTGCTGAAACATCAGACCGCGACGCTCCTGGTCGCCGTGGGCACGCTCGTTCTGACGGCGCTTCTGTACATGGTCATTCCGAAGGGTTTCTTCCCGATACAGGATGCCGGGGTCATACAGGGAATATACGAGGCCCCGCAGTCCATATCCTTCCCCGAAATGGCCGTGCGCCAGCAGAAACTGGCGGATGTGATACTCAAGGACCCGGCGGTGGAGAGCCTGTCGTCTTTCATAGGCGTGGACGGGACCAACACGACTCTTAATACCGGACGCATACTTATAAACTTAAAACCTCTCTCCGAGCGCGGCATGAGCGCGAGCGCCGTTATCCGGCGGCTTGACCCGAAGCTCGCAGCCGTCCAGGGCATAAGGCTCTTCATGCAGCCGGCGCAGGACCTGACGGTGGACGTCCGCCAGAGCCGCACGCAGTTCCAGTATACGATGGAAGACCCCAGCGCAACCGAACTCGACACCTGGGCGCCGCGCGTCATAAAGAAACTCGAAACCCTGCCGGAGCTTGCAGACGTGAGCGGCGACCAGCAGAACAGGGGGCTTCAGGAGAACCTCGACATAGACAGGAGCACGGCTTCAAGGCTCGGCATCACGCCGCAGACCATAGACGACACGCTCTACGACGCCTTCGGCCAGAGGCTCATATCCACGATGTTCACGGAGCTTAACCAGTACCGGGTCGTGATGTCGGTAAAGCCGCAGTTCCAGCAGGACCCGCAGGGGCTTCAGTCCATATACCTCAGGGGCTCCGGCGGCGGGGAAGTCCCGCTCGGCGCGATTACCCATGCCTCGGAAACCACCGCCCCGCTTGTTATAAACCGACTGGGGCAGTTCCCGGCGGTAACGGCGTCTTTCAATCTCGCGCCGGGCGCGTCCCTGGGCGCCGCGGTCTCGGCGGTCGAGAAGGCCGTAAAGGGCCTTGATATTCCGGCAAGCATACAGACGAGCTTCCAGGGCACGGCCCAGGCGTTCATAGCATCCCTCTCAAACGAGCCCCTGCTCATCCTCGCTGCGCTCATTACGGTCTACATAATACTCGGCGTCCTCTACGAGAGCTACATCCATCCCGTGACGATACTCTCCACCCTGCCGTCGGCGGGCGTCGGGGCGCTCCTCGCGCTGATGCTTTTCCATTCGGACTTAAACGTCGTCGCCATAATCGGCATCATACTCCTAATAGGCATCGTGGAGAAAAACGGCATCATGATGGTGGACTTCGCGCTCGACCTTGAGAGAAACGACGGCAAAAGCCCGACCGAGGCGATATACCAGGCGTGCCTTTTGAGGTTCCGCCCGATACTCATGACGACCTTCGCGGCGCTTTTGGGCGCGCTCCCGCTCGCGCTCGGGCGCGGAGTCGGTTCCGAGCTTCGGCGCCCGCTCGGCATATCCATAGTCGGCGGCCTGATAGTCAGCCAGGCGCTCACACTCTTTACCACGCCGGTTATATACCTCGCATTCGACAGGCTTGCGGGCAGGATTAAGAAAAAGAATCCCTCGGAGTAGAAAATATCGGTATGAACATCTCCGAAGTATTCATAAAGCGGCCCGTAGCGACGACGCTTCTGACCGTTGGGATAATCCTCGCGGGGGCGATTTCATTCCGTCTGCTGCCGGTATCGCCCCTGCCGCAGGTGGATTTCCCGACCATCTCCGTGGAGGCGGGACTGCCTGGAGCCGACCCGGAGACCATGGCCACGTCCGTAGCCGCGCCGCTCGAGAGGCAGTTCGGGCGCATCGCCGGCGTTACGGAGATGACCTCCACAAGCACGCGCGGCGAGACGGGAATCGTGCTCCAGTTCGACTTAAACCGCGACATCAACGGGGCCGCGCGGGACGTGCAGGCGGCCATAAACGCGGCGAGGGGCTATCTGCCCGCGAACCTTCCCAGCAACCCGACATACCGCAAGGTGAACCCGGCCAACGCCCCGATTCTCATCATCGCGCTCACGTCCACCACGGTCCCGAAGTCCAAAATCTACGACATAGCCTCCAACGTCATCCAGCAGCAGCTCTCGCAGGTAAAGGGCGTGGGTGAGGTTTTCGTGGGCGGGCATTCGCTCCCGGCTGTGCGTGTGGATTTCGACCCCACTTCGCTTTCCAGCTACGGCATAAGCCTCGAGGACGCGCGCGCCGCCCTTGCCGCCACCAACGCGAACAGGCCCAAGGGACAGATTATAAACGGCGGCAGGACGTTCGAGATATACACCAACGACCAGCTCTACAAGGCCGCGCAGTACCAGGACCTCGTCCTCGCGTACAGGAACGGGGCGCCGGTGCTCTTAAAGGACGTGGCCAGCGTCACCGACTCAGTCGAGGACGTGCGCGCGGCGGGCTTCGTGAACGGACAGCCCGCAATCATGCTGGTCATATTCAGCCAGCCCGGCGCGAACATCATCCAGACGGTGGACAGCATCAAGGCGCTCATGCCTCACTTCAGGGCCGTGCTCCCGCAAAGCATCAATATGTCCGTCGTGCTGGACCGCACGCCGCCGATAAGAGCGTCCCTGCTGCACGTCGAGGAGACCCTTATACTCGCGGGCATACTCGTGATACTCGTCGTCTTCGCCTTCCTAAGAACGGTGCGCGCCACTGTCATACCCGCCGTCGCCCTCACTGTATCCATAATCGGCACCTTCGGTATAATGTATCTCTTCGGTTATTCGCTCGACAACCTCTCGCTCATGGCGCTCACGGTTGCGACGGGTTTCGTCGTGGACGACGCCATAGTCGTGCTCGAAAACATCACCCGCCATATCGAGAAGGGCGAGAAACCCTTTCAGGCGGCAATCGTTGGCACGCGGGAAATATCCTTCAC
>JAKAHE010000230.1 GCA_021815285.1 Nitrospirota bacterium | reverse complement strand
CGTCGGGCGCCTGAAGTACCGCACGAGCTACGGCCAGAACGTCCTGATGCACTCGCGCGAGGTCGCGTTCCTCTCCGGCGTCATGGCCGCGGAGCTCGGCGTTGACACCAAGCTCGCCAAGCGCGCGGGTCTTCTGCACGACATAGGCAAGGCCGTAGACCACGAGATAGAGGGAACGCATTCGAGCATAGGATACGACATAGCAAAGAAATACGGCGAGAACCAGAAGGTCCTGAACGCCATAATGTCCCACCACGGAGACGAACCGTTCTCATGCGTGGAGTCCGTCCTTGTGGCGGCTGCCGACGCGCTCTCCGCCGCCCGGCCCGGCGCGAGGCGCGAAACGCTTGAGACGTACGTCAAGCGCCTCGAAAAGCTCGAAGAGGTTGCGACGTCATTCAAGGGCGTGGAGAAATGCTACGCCATACAGGCGGGCCGCGAGATAAGAGTCATCGTGAAGCCGGAGGACGTGGACGACATCAGCGCGGCGCAGATCTCCCGCGAGATTGCGAAGAAGATAGAAGAGGAGATGGCCTATCCGGGGCAGATAAAGGTCACGGTAATACGCGAGTCTCGCTACGTGGAATTCGCAAAGTAATGGAGATACTTTTTATAAGCGACATAGTAGGCGAACCCGGGCGAAAGGCCGTGGAGACCTTTCTCCCGAAGGTGCGCAAGGATTACGGCATACATGCCGTAATCGCAAACGGAGAGAACGCCGCCGGGGGCTTCGGCATCACGCCGAAGATAGCCGGAGAGTTGCTCGCCATGGACATCGACCTGCTCACATCCGGCAACCACATCTGGGACAAAAAAGAGATATACGAGTACATCGACAGGACGGATAAACTTCTCCGGCCCGCCAACCTCCCGCCCGGAGTCCCCGGCGCGGGGAGCGCGGTATTCACGGCATCCGACGGGACTAAAGTCGGCGTGATAAACCTCATGGGCCGCATCTTTATGACCCCGTCCGACTGTCCTTTCAGGCGGGGAAAAGAAGAAATCGAGAAGCTGAAAAACCGGGGCGCGGAAGTAATACTTATCGACTTCCACGCGGAAGCGACATCCGAGAAGATTGCGCTCGCCTGGTATCTCGACGGCCTGGCATCAGCCGTTGTCGGGACACACACGCACGTCCAGACCTCGGACGAAAAGATACTCCCCGGCGGCACGGCGTATATAACGGACGTCGGCATGACCGGCCCGCACGACTCCGTAATCGGCGTGACGTCGGAGCTCGCCGTCGGCAAGTTCCTGACTCAGATGCCCGCGCGCTTCGATACCGCAAAAGGCCCCGGAACCTTCGAGGCCGTGATTGTCTCTGCCGACCCGATGACGGGGAAGGCGACGGGTATAAAGAGGCTGAGTCTGCGGGAGCAATAATCCTATGCAGCTCGACTTGAACTTCAAGGGACCTATTACCGTATCAGAACTTACCCGGCGGATACGGGAGACGCTGGAGACGGATTTCTCCGATGTCTGGATAACCGGCGAGATTTCCGGGCTTAGGGTCCCATCCTCCGGGCATCTGTATTTCACACTTAAGGACAAGGGCGCGCAGATAAAGGTTGTCCTTTTCCGCTCCGGGAGCCGGTTCCTGAAATTCGTCCCGAAGGACGGACTTGAGGTAATCCTGCGCGGACGCCTCACCGTTTACGACCCGCGCGGCGAATACCAGGTTGTCGCGGAATACATGGAGCCGAAGGGAATCGGCGCGCTACAGCTCGCATTTATCCAATTAAAAGAAAAACTCGAAAAAGAGGGGCTTTTCGACCAGTCCCGGAAGCGCCCGCTCCCCGGGCACCCAAGGCGCGTCGGCGTCGTAACGTCGCCGACCGGTGCGGCAATACGTGACATCTTGAACGTCCTCGGCAGGCGCGCGCCGGGCGTAAATATATTAATGGCCCCGGCCACGGTACAGGGCGATTCGGCCCCGGCGGAGATAGCCGCCGCAATAGCAGACCTGAACAAAATAAGCGGCCTGGACGTGCTTATCGTCGGACGCGGAGGCGGGTCTATGGAAGATCTCGCCGCATTCAACACGGAAATTGTGGCGCGGGCCATCGCTTCTTCAAAAATCCCCGTAATATCCGCCGTCGGGCACGAGACGGACTTCACCATCGCCGATTTCGTCGCCGATCTTCGCGCCCCGACGCCTTCCGCCGCCGCGGAGATTGTCGCAAAGAACGAAGAGGACATAATCGCCGCACTTGGCGGCTTGAGAAGCAGGCTTGCATATGCTGCGCTTCAGCATTTAAGGAACCTGCGCGCAAAGGTGTCTTTTGCGGAGCGCGCTCTTGTCAGCCCTGTGAGGCGCATGCAGGACTATGCGCTCCGACTTGACGAGATGTCCGGACGCCTGTCTTCCGCGCAGTCGAGGCTCATCCTTACCGCAAAAAACAGGCTGGTTTCGCTATCCCGCGCCCTGTCTCTTCTTGAGCCTTTTGCGCCCCTGAAGGCCGGTTTTGCAATCGTAAAGAACCTCCCGGATGGCCGGATAATAAAATCCGCCGCCGAGGCTGCGTCTGCCGGGAGGCTGATGCTTCAATTTAACGATGGAGAAGTCGAAGTCGAAGTGATAAAATAAAGTATTGTGTAATCGACGCGCGTTCCCACCCTTAAAATCCGGAAGGTAACTTGGTGAGAAACAGGATAATTTTTACGGCTTCTGTAGTGTTTGCATCGGCGTTATTTTTGTCTGCATGCTCAAAGTCTGCCTCGAAACCGGCCATATCCGCCCTGAAGGTTGGGCAGGACAAGATAGAGGTTCAG
>JAKAHE010000229.1 GCA_021815285.1 Nitrospirota bacterium | reverse complement strand
TATTTCATAACCGTACGCGCCCGCGTTCATATATACCGCGCCGCCCACGGTTCCGGGAATTCCGGCGGCGAACTCCAGCCCGGACAGCCCTTCGTCCGCGCAGAAATTCGCAAGCTTCGGAAGAGGCGTCCCCGCGCCGGAGCGAACGGCAAGTTCTCCGCCCTCGACATTCTCCTTTATAATCCAGTCCAGCTTCGCCAGATTTATCACCAGCCCTTCCATGCCGCCGTCCTTCACGAGGAGGTTCGTCCCCTTTCCCATGGTGAACGCCGGGACGCCTTCAGACCATGCTCCCTTGACAATGTCAACGAGCTGTCCGATGTTCTCCGGAAAAACCATCGCGTCAGCCGGCCCGCCAATCCCAAGCGATGTATGCATGGACATCGGCTCGGAGAGCCTCACTTCTCCGACAAACTTAAGTCCTGCGATAAGCTCAGCCGCAGTCATATGCCGTTCAACTTCTCAAGGAACAATTCCCCGACTTTCCAGACGTCTCCGGCCCCAAGCGTTATAACGAGGTCGCCTGGTTTTGCCACCTTCTTCAGCCAGTCAACAGCCTTGTCCTGCGTCCCGATAAAAGACGCGTCCTTATGGCCATGGCCCTTTATGCCGTCGTATAAATTCTTCGCGCTGATGCCGTCGATAGGCTTTTCCCCCGCCGGGTATATGTCCATAACCGCAAGCTTGTCCGCCTGGCCAAACGCAGTAAAAAATTCCTTCATAAGGTCGCGCGTCCTGGTGTAACGATGCGGCTGGAACACTACAACCGTCCGCCTGTCCCACCCGGCCTTCGCTCCGGCGAGCGTCGCCTTTATCTCCGTCGGGTGATGGCCGTAATCGTCAACCACCGTTATTCCGCCGACTTCGCCCTTTACATAAAACCGCCTGTGCAGCCCGCCGAACTCTGAGAGGGCGCCGCGGATTACCTCGAGCGGGATGTCCAGTTCCAGCGCCACGGATATTGCGGCAAGTGAATTGTACACGCTGTGCTGCCCGGGTATGGAGAGCCTGAACATACCAAGGCTCTCGCCCTTTTTCAATACCTCGAATTCCGAACCCATCCCGTCGAACCTGATATTCTTTGCCGAGAGGTCCGCCTGAGGATTAAGGCCGTAGGTGACGTATCTCTTCTTCACGTGCGGGATAAGTTCCCGTATATGTTCCACGTCCTGGCATAGCACTGCCAGACCATAGAACGGGATCTTGTTTATGAATTGCAGGAAGGCGTCTTTTATCTCCTCTATGCCTTTCGTGTAGTGGTCGAGATGTTCCTCGTCGATGTTCGTCACGACGGCGATTGTCGGGGACAGCATAAGGAAGCTTCCGTCCGATTCATCAGCCTCCGCCACGAGGAACTCTCCCTGCCCGAGCTTCGCGCCCGCGCCGAAGATATTGAGTTTCCCGCCGATTACCACCGTCGGGTCTATCCCGCCT
Organism: Nitrospirota bacterium; assembly: GCA_021815285.1. Taxonomy (GTDB): domain Bacteria; phylum Nitrospirota; class JACRHJ01; order JACRHJ01; family JACRHJ01; genus JAKAHE01. The sequence goes on along the minus strand of JAKAHE010000229.1, from coordinate 1,343 downwards.
TTCGAGAGGATTGTGGACACCATCGAAGTCGTGGTAGTTTTCCCGTGCGCCCCGGCGACGGCTATGCCGTACTTGAGACGCATCAGTTCCGCGAGCATCTCCGCGCGCGGTATGACCGGTATCTGCCGCTCCCTCGCCGCTATAACCTCCGGGTTGTCATTCCTGACGGCGGAAGATATTACGACAACGTCCGCGCCCTCGACATTCGCGGCCTTGTGTCCTGTAAATATCTCCGCGCCCATCGATTCAAGCCTTTTCGTGGTGTCGCTTTCCTTCAGGTCCGAACCGCTGACATTGTATCCGAGGTTTATGAGTACCTCGGCTATGCCGCTCATCCCGACGCCGCCGATGCCTACGAAATGTATCCTGCGGTACTTCTTGTACATTAATACTCCTTTATGCTATAGCCGATTCCCTGCATATTTCAAGCACGCGGGCGGCGGCCTCCGGCCTTCCAAGAGCCATTGAACGCTCCTCCATCTCGAGAAGGATTTCCGGAGCTGAAAGCAGTTCTCTTATCTCGTCCGCCAGCCTCTCGCCTGTCGCCTCACGGTCGAGCACAACCCTTGCCGCCCCCGCGGCCTCGAGCTCGCGCGCGTTTTTCTCCTGGTGGTTGTCCGCGGCGAACGGGTAGGGAATGAGCACGGCGGGCCTGCCGAGCGCCGTAATCTCGGCTATTGTGAGCGCGCCGGAACGGCAGATTACAAGGTCCGCACATGCGTATGCCGATGCCATATCGTATATATACTGCATAACGCGCGAGGCATACCCCGCCTTGTCGTATGCGGCGGCTGTCTCCTCGTAATCCCTCTGCCCCGTCTGATGAATAAACTGGATTTTATCTTTCATGTCCGAAAGCCCGTGAAGCGCGTCGGTTACAGCCCTGTTTATCCTCGACGCCCCGCCGCTTCCGCCTGTCACAAGCAGCGTGAATTTTTTCTCGTCAAGACCAAGAGTCCTCATCGCGTCTTCCCTTTTCACGCCGAGAAGTCCGCGCCTGATCGGGTTGCCGGTCAGGACGCATTTCCCGGCAGGGAAGAATTTTTCTCCGGCCTGAAAACCGAGGCATATCCTGTCGGCTATTCTGCCGAGCCACTTGTTCGCAAGGCCTGGGGCCGCGTTCTGCTCCTGGAGGATTACGGGTTTTCCGGCAAGCTTCGCCGCAAGCACCGCCGGGAACGAGGCGTAGCCGCCTACCCCGAGGACGACGTCCGGTTTAAACTCGCGGATCACTCCCGCCGCCTGCGCAACTCCAGCCGGAATGGACATGAGCGTCTTTATCTTTTGTGAAGCGCCCATACCCTTGAACCTGCCTGCGTCTATCAGCTTCAGATTGAGATCGG
>JAKAHE010000228.1 GCA_021815285.1 Nitrospirota bacterium | reverse complement strand
TTGCTGTCCACAAACCTAAGTATATGCTCCCCGATGAGAAAATATTTAAGGAAACCGGGCGAGTAGATTTCCGCGGCGATATACCAGGGAACCGCTATGGCAAGCATTAGAATGCTGCCCTTGATCCACGGCAAGCCATCCCAGGCCTCTTTTACTTTTTTCTTCCATAATACCCATAGCCCTATGGGAAACATTGTAAGGACGACCGCCACCGGCCCTTTCGCCAAGAGGCCGATGCCGAGGGCAACGAAGAAAACATACGCCCAGACCCGATGTTTATCCGAGCCGGATACGGCATTCCAGAATGCCGCCATAGCCAGTGTCGTAGAAAACACAAGCGACGGATCCGTCATGACTCCGCCTCCGAGAATAAAAAAAGCCGGGGTAGTCCAAAGCACTATCGAAGATACAAGTGCATAATCCTTACCGCCCCTTTTCATGGCAAGCGCGTAGACCAGCCAGAACATTCCAAGCGAATATATGAACGACGGCAGCCTGACCGCGAATTCGTTTATACCGAAAAGAAGCATTGTTGCGGCGGATGACCATGTCGAAAGCGGCGGTTTTGCCCAGAACGGCACACCGTAATGATACTGCGGCATGACCCAGATCCCGGTCTCCACCATCTTCCTGGCTATCTCGGCATAGCGGGATTCCGTGTCGTCGAATAGGGGATAAAATCCCATTGTTATCAGACGGATAGCTATTGCCATAACGAGTATTGCCGTCAATAGCCCGGCCCGGTTATCAAGTATTTTCTTAACTGAAAACATGGCGTCATTCTACACTCATTCGAGGCGCTCTTCAATAGCAAAAAAAGGCTTGAAAAACACCAAAAACAGCCTCTTCAGGCCATTCACTTTTCGTGCGAAAGCTGCCCCGGGCATATGAAAAACCCTCTAATTCGACCCCGCGATAAAAACCTTTTGCCAGCGCTTCCTGTTGTGCTACAATATCGCTTTATTTTGTCTCGCTTAATGAAAAAGGGGAATTATGTCGTCTTTCGCAAAGGTTGGGGTATTCGTAGACAACGAGAACATACGGCGAAACGGCGGGTTCGGCATGAGGTACGACATCCTCAGGAATTTCGCCTGCCGTGGCAACGCGGAACCAATCCGCCTGAACGCCTACGTATCCTTCGACAGGCGCCGGGCAGAAAAGGACGTCGATTACAGGATAAACATAAACAAGTTCTTCTCCTCCATACGCGATAGCGGTTTCAAGGTAATCGAAAAGGAAGTGAAGTGGTTTACGAACGAGGACGGCACGGAGTTCGGCAAGGCCAACGCAGACCTCGATATGGCCGTCGATGCGTTGCTTCAGTCCGAAAACCTCGAAAGGGTAATACTCGCCACAGGAGACGGCGACTTCGTGCAGGTAGTCCGGGCGCTCCAGAACAAGGGTTGCAGGGTAGAGGTAATCGCCTTCGATAATGTATCCCAGGAGCTAAGGCGCGAGTGCGATATGTTCGTCTCAGGGTATCTTATCCCCGACCTCCTGCCCGTCAAAGACCGCCGCGAACCGGCCAGGGCCGGTTCGGCTGGGAAACCCGGCTGGGGCGAGGCAGGCTCGAGGGTGCGGGGCACGTGCTACTTCTACAAGCATGACGACAACTTCGGGTTTATGAAATTCCAGAAGAAGATAGGCGAGATATGCATCGTGGACAGCCGGGAAAAGGAGTCTCCCTACAATACGATTTATTTCAATAAAGCCGCCCTGCAGAACAGTTTCGACCTCTCCGAGCTCCCAAGCCGCAACTATATCTTCGAGTTCACGATAAAGGAGAAAGCCATCAGGGGCGAGACCAAGCCCGTGGCCGACGAGATAGACCTGCTGTACAAATACAGCAACATATAAACAAATGCTTACTCAGGCCATAAAAGGCGTCAAGGACATATTGCCGGAGGACTCGCCAAAGTGGCGGCATCTTGAGGATGTCGTCCGGAAACTGTTCTCCGACTACGGCTTCTCGGAAATCCGCACGCCTATAATAGAGCATACGGTTCTATTCGCCCGTAGCATAGGCGCAACGTCCGACATCGTCGAGAAGGAGATGTACGCCTTCAGGGACCAGGGCGGAGACGAGATAACCCTGCGCCCGGAAGGAACGGCTGGAGTAGTGCGAGCGTATACAGAACACAAACTCTTCGCCTCTCAGCCCGTTACGAAGGTATATTACATGGGGCCGATGTTCCGTAGGGAACGTCCGCAGGCGGGGCGGCTTCGGCAGTTCCATCAGATAGGCGTGGAGGCCCTTGGAGTATCCGAACCCGGTATCGACGTCGATGTGCTGGCTGCGCTGGCCGAGCTTTTTATAAGGCTCGATGTAAAGGGTGTCGAGCTGCATATAAATTCCCTGGGGTGCAGAAATTGCCGCGCGGCATACAAGGCCGCGCTTAAGGACTTTCTGGCGGGGAAAATAGATTCCCTCTGTCCCGATTGCCAGAGAAGGGTCGAGACGAACCCGCTGCGCGCGCTGGACTGCAAGTCCGAACGCTGCAAGGCCGCCACAGCCGATGCGCCGATGATGTCGGAATATCTCGACGACGATTGCCGCGCGCATTTCGAGAGCGTAAAGCAGGGTCTTGACGACCTGGGAATAAAATACGTCGTGAATCCGCGAATGGTCAGGGGTCTCGATTACTACACCCGCACGACATTCGAGATGATTGCCGTGGACAAGAAAGGCGCGCAGAATGCCGTAGCGGCAGGCGGGAGATACGACGGCCTCGTGGAAGAGATCGCCGGCCCGCCCACTGCCGGAAGAGGATTCGCAATAGG
>JAKAHE010000050.1 GCA_021815285.1 Nitrospirota bacterium | reverse complement strand
ATCTTTGACTTGCAGGAGTTTATCAAGGACGTGAAGAAGGATTTCCAGCACGCGCTGGAAGAGGTCAAGACGGATTTCCGGACCTGGCTTAAGGAAGCCAGGAGATAGGGGGATTTTAGTTTTGAGCGAGGAGTTTAATAAGTCGTTTTCTGTTGTCGTGGGCGAGGAGGGTTACGAGTCGAACCTCAAAGGCGACCCCGGTGGCATGACCATTTTCGGCATATCCGGGAAATACTATCCGGATTTGGTCAGGCGCATGGCTTCGATGTCCAGGGAGGACGCGCTGACGGCGGCAAAGAATCAGTACGAGAAGGATTACTGGATGCCCGCCGGTTGCGACAAGCTTTCCTGGCCGATGTGCCTGCTGGTATTCGATACCGCCGTGAACATGGGCGAGGAAACGGCAAGGCATCTGCTCGCCGAGTCGCGCGGCGACTGTAATTCGTTTATGGGCATCAGAAGGCTTCGCTATGAAACGATAGCGAAGAGCATGCCGGAGGAGGCCCGGTTTTTGCCGGGCTGGTTGAACAGGCTCTCGAACATCGAAAAGGTGGCGCGCGAGCCGCTAACGTAAGGAGGTAGAAGGATGAATCTGTTGAACGGGATAGTGTTTCATTTACTGCCGGATTCGCTCACGCACAACATTTACTTCGTTGCCACCGTCGCGGTGCTGTACGCGGCGCTGTCGTGCGCGATGTCGTTTGTCAAGAACCCGAAATACGGGCTGCTTGCGAAGTATAACGACCCGCTTGAGCTGGTCGTCAAGGAGCTCGGCTGGCTGAATGACAAGGAAAAATCCATAAGCGGATATTCGTTTGTGCGCTGGATGGGCGCGCTCGCGGTAATAGCGGGTCTGGCCATATTCCTGACTGGCTGTCTCCCCGCACTGACAATCTGCCACTGATGGGCGGCCTGGACTTGAAGCTCGACGACTCCGACGGCATCGAGGGCGAGAATATAGGCATTTCGCTCGACCTGAAGGGTAAGCCGAAGAAAGACGGCGAGGACGACGTTGGAGCGGATGGCGTTTTCGTAAAGGTGTCCGGAAAAGGCGACTGGGACGAGCCTTCCTATTGGAGGAAGGTGGGGAGAGCAGTCAAGAGGTATTTCACAGGAGGATGAGATGGGATCGTTTTTGGGTAATTTGATAGCTGAGGCGGAGAGCCTCGAAAAGGCGGTGGTAACCGAGGTCGAGAAGATCGGGACCGAGATAAAGGTCGAGGCTCCGAAGTTCGAAAGCGGCATGGAGACCGTCGCAAAGGACATCGTTGCGATAGCTCCCGAACTCAAGGCGCTGCTGCCGAAGCTCGCGCCTCTGGTCGGCATGTCGGCGACTTCCACCACAGTCGCGGGCATAAGCGCCATAGCCGGGAAAGCGCAGACGTATGCGCAGGCCCTGCTCAACATCATAGAGGCGACCGGCGCGCCCGCGAAATAGCTCTCCCTTTTCACCAACCGTCCGGAAATTCCGGACGGTTGGTGTGAACGGAGAAGAGAGGTCATATGAATATCGCCGGTCAGCCGATAACGGACGTTTTCAACGGAGCCCCCACGGGGCTTGCAGATGCGGACTTTAGCAAGAACCTTGCCCTGATAGACGGGGACGCGAGCGCCGTTACCGTAACGATTACGCCCATCGCAGGTCAGCCGGGAGTCTATTCTCTGAGTTTCACACCCATCCTGCCCGGCGCGTATTCGCTTGTTGTTTCTACGGGGACGTATCAATGGAACTTTATCTACGCCGTGGACGCGCCGACGACTGCTGCGCCCGTCGGCCAGTCGAGCCTCATACAGGACGTTATCGACCGAGGTTTCTCGCCGACGATGTTCGGTTTCAAGCCCGGCGACAACCAGTCCCTCCTGAGCATGGTGGCGAAGGTCGTAGCGAACAAATCGCTTGAGCTCCGGGCGCGATACGGAGATGCCGTTGTCCTCGATACGACGGACGAGCTTCAGATGGCGGCGGTGAACAAGGCGATAATCGAGCTTTCGGTCGCGCAGCTTTGGCAGACGCGCAAGGCGCGCGTAATCCGTGAAGTGCAGGGGATGCCTGATGCGCATATCCGTGTAGGTCTGTCCGAGGAGCAGGCGGCGAAGGATGCGCTCGCGGAGTACGACAAGGCCTGTGAGTGGATAGAGTCGATTTCCGGCTGGCCGTCGTGTTTCGCCTTCGGCTCCACGGGGTCGAGTCATTTTCCACGCCAGTCGTTCATTCCCGATGACTACGGCTCCGTCAACCCACTCACGGGGCCTGACAATGGAGACCTTCCCTGGCCGTACGGCCCCGGCAGCCCTCCGCTTCCGGGGCCTGATCCGGGGGACTTATGAGTTATATCGAGTTCAACGCGCAAGAGGCGCTGAGCGCGCTCACCGGACTTAGGAAAGACCTTGCTGTCGAGGTGGCGAATAACATCGTCGGCAGGATCGCGAAGAACGTCTTCAGGAAGGCATTCGGGAATCTGTCAGGCCCGCGCATCGCTCCGAAGGACAAGCACAATCCCGGCATCGGCGGCTATCCCGTGCCCGTGCGCACCGGGCATCTCAGGCGCGCTCTTTACATGATACTGCCGGGCAGCGCCGCCCTAAGCTCGATGTACGGGAAGTTCACGGTCGGCCCCGGCGAGGCATACGTAGGGGATTCCGCGAAATATGCCGGCGAGATAGAGAACCCGGCGGCTTACGGTCGGCGCGGAAACAAACGCCCGTTCCTGACCGACCCGGCAAGAGAATATCTCGGACTCGCTCCGCGAATCGCGGAAGAAGAGTTGAATGAGGCGGTGAAGAAGCATGGCCTTAACTAACTCTTTCCTTAGCATCCTGGACGCGCTCTCCGCCGCGCTCGTGGCCGACCCGGACGTTACCGCATTCTGTCAGGCGCAGTGCGGCCGGAGCCTGACCGTGAAGTTCGGCGTCCGGCACATCTCGCATATATCGGACGACGAGTTCCCACTTGTCCAGATTACAAGGACGGAACAGACCCCGGAGGCCAGGCCCGGTATGCTGGCCGCGACAAAGGACGAGCTTCTGATTTACACGCTGATTTTCAACCAGAACGACGATGCCGACGTGGAGCCGGGGTTCAGGGATATTACGCAGCTGACGGAACTGATAGACCAAGCGATCCAGCGGAACATGCGACTCGGCGGCCTGGTCAAGCAGATCATGCCGGGCGAGAGCGGATACGACGAGGGCGTAAATTATCCGAAGTTCGCATCCGTCCTCAAGGCTCAGGTCAGACGAGAAATTAATCTCTTGGCGAGATAACGGAGGTAAACAAGTGACGCTAAAACTTTACGACCAGAAGCGTATAGCGCTGGAAAGAGAGGAAATCCTTTTCGTCGTTCAGGAGGCTTCCTTCGGCGCGTTGACGGAGCCAGCCGGAACGGACGCTGTCTATCCGATAGGCCCAGTCAGTTTCAAGCAGGAATACGCGAAACGCGACAACAAGGAAGTCCATAATTCGCGCGGGAAAAGGAGGCCGATAACCGGCAGGCTCCCGCACGGGAAGTTCACCGTGCCGCTCTATGTCAAGCCGTCCGGGACGGCCGGTACCGCTCCCGTTCCATCGAAGCTCCTCGATGGCCTGTTCTGCAACCCGCATGTAAGCCGCGCGGCGGATACCGTCCAGGCCGTTCCCGCGCCCACCGCGACCACGTTCGAGCCGGGGACGCCCGCGAACTTCGCGGCTGGCCAGCCCGTGCTCGTCCAGATAGGGACGCACTACGAGCTTCGCAAGATTCTCCAGGTAGCGGGGGGCGTGATTACCGTGGACAGCGCGTTCTCCGCCGCTCCCGCAGGCGGCGCTATAATCCCCGCGGCTGTCGGATATGCGTTCGCGGACAATGAGCTGAGCTACAGCATTTGGCGTAAGGAAGGCCACTCCGTAATCGTCTATGCCGGGTGCGCCGTGGACGACATTACCGGATATAAAATCACCGGCAACGACGACGTGTCGGCCACCTTCGGCGGCGGCTATCAAAGGGAGATAAAATGCGGTACGGACGAGCTTGCCGCAGATGTGGCGAGCGCAATCTCCGTAACGGTAACGGTGCAGGACGGCAGGAAGTTCGACATAGGCGCGCGCTTCAACCTCTCCGACGGCACGAACACCGAGACGAAACTTATCGTCACCAACAAGGCCCTAAATGCCGGTGCCGGACCGACCAACCCGTACCTGACCGACCTCACCGTGACGCGCGGAACTGGAGCTCAGGCCTGGACAGCCGCTAACGGGATAGACGCATATCCCTGGCTTCCGGTCGATGTAAACTCCGGCGTCATAGTCCAGGGCAGGAACGGCCTGTGCGAGATAAACGGCGTCGCCACAGACATCCTCTCTCTCGAACTGGGACTGAAGAACAACATCAACTGGCACGAGGACGAGGTAACAAGCACCGGCACACCCTGGGTCGCGTCGTTCGCGCTCGCCAAGATGCGCGACATAACGGCGAAGATACAGGTCTATTTCCGGCAGCGGCACCTGGGCCTCTTCGAGGACGCGCACCAGGGCACCGCCGAGGAAATCCGGCACGCGGCTTACGAGACGGACGTGGACGGAAACCCGCTGCCCGGCACGGTAATCTATACCGCCCTTCCACAGCTTGAGTTCAAGACTCCGGACATCGCGGACAAAGAGACGGAGCGAGTCCTGAACATAGACAGCCTGCCTTACGAGAGCAGCGCCATGAACGACGAACTGACGATGTGGTTTCTATAGGAGAAAATAAATGGACATCAAGCTGAACAGGAAAGCGCATGAAGGCGCCTGGGTCGTCTGGAAACATAAAGGCCAGGAGGCGCGTGTCCTTCTCAGGCCCCTTTCGCGCCGGGCCTCCCGCACGGTGCTCGCCGGGACCGTGGACGTGAAGAGCAAAAAGCCGCTTCCGAACATGCGCAGGTTTTTTGAGGAAAGCATCGAGGCGCAGATAATCGACTGGCAGGGAATCCGGACATACGCAGAGGACGGCGAGGAACCGAAGGAATGTCCCTGCACGCCGGAGAACAAGCGGATGTTACTTGAGTTCGACCCGTTTTACGATTTCGTCGAGGAAGAGCTTGGCAAATTGCGGGAAGGCGAATTCGAAAACAAGGGCTTGTTGGAAAAAAACTGATCGAGTTCGCCCGGTGGATGGTCTTCGTCCCCGGCCGGGTGGACTGCATCTTTCCAGGGGAATACGAATGCAGGGCGCTCCACCGTAGTTTAGGCGACGAGCCTGACTGCGAGTCCTGCAAGAACCCGAGGCCACTTCCTGAAGTTCTCGCGGCGTGGGAGGTCGCGGAAACATTGATGAGCGTTCAGGCGGTTGGTTTAAGCCGGTGGGCGATCGAGCGGTTCTTCCCGGAGATCGATGAAGACACGTTCCGCATGGCGATGAAGGTGATCGACATCATGTTCGAGAAGGCTCTGAAGGACGCGGAGAACAGAAAGAATAAGTGATGGCCCAGGACATCGTTCTGAAAATAAAGGTGGACGGCAAGACCGGCGCGGCCACGATCGAGAGCTTCGAGGGCCAAATAAAGAAGCTCGGAGACACGACGCATTCCACGTTCAGCAGGATAGGCCAGTCCTTCGACGCCCTCGGCGGCAAGTGGGCTGCGCTCGGCGGGGCGGCGCTTTTCGGCAAGTCCATTTCCGACTTCAATCAATACCAGTCTGCGCTGACCGACATGGCGAAGGTTACGGACGAAAAGTTCGACGACATAAACAACAAGATAATGGGGATGGATTCTTCGCTCGGAAGCCCCACCGAGCTTATGCGCGGATACTACCAGGTGATAAGCGCAGGCATAACGGATACGTCCAAAGCGACCGACATGCTGGTTACCGCGTCGAAGATGGGAGAGTCTGCGCACGTCGAGCAGGCTCAGTCCATCCTGGCGCTCACCAAGGTAATGGCCGGTTACGAGGGCCAGATAAAGAAGACCTCCGATGCCGCCGATTTGCTCTACGGCATCGAGCGTCTCGGCCAGACGCGGGTGTCCGAACTCGTTCCGGTCATTGGCGACGTGGCCTCCATATCGAAAGTCCTTAACGTGAGTCAGTACGAGATGGGCGCGTCGCTCGCCCGCATATCGCAACTCGCGGGCGACACGTCGATAGCCGCCGACGAATACAAGGCGGTGCTCAATGCGCTCATTAAACCCACCAAGACCATGAACGCCTTGTTGCAGGAACACGGTTACGCCTCGGCGGGCGCGGCGGTTGCCGACAGGGGTTTCATGGGCGTCATGCAGATGATAGAGGATGCGACTCACGGAAACACGACCGCGCTCGGCAAACTGATACAGAGGCGTGAGGCGATACTGGGTTTCCTCGCCATGATGTCGGACGGCGGCAAGACGGTCGCCGATAATCTGAAAATCCTTGAGAACAATACCGGGGCCTCGGAGCGCGCGTTTAAAAACTGGGAGCAGACCGGCGAGGGCGCAGAGAAGCGTCTCAAGGCTTCGTTCTCGAAAGACATGATCGACCTCGGAAAAATATTCGAGCCGTTTTTCATGGAGTTTACGAAGGGCCTCGACGTTATCGCGAGCAACAAGCTTCTTACTACCGGTATTCTGTCAATCGTCGGTCTCACGGTTCTCGGCGGCGGGTTCCTGAAATTCATGGGAATCGTCGGAGATTTGGCGAAGATTTGGGGGATAGGGGAAGGCGGCGTCGCGGGCGCGGTAACCCTCGCCACGACCGCGATGGAGGCGTTCAAAAAGTCCGCCGTCTTCGACGTTCTGACGCAGGAAGTCGGCACGTTCAGCGGCGGCCTGTCCACTTCGCTCACCACCATGCAATCGCTTGGAATCGCCGCCGGAGTCGTGGGCGCGGCCCTCGCCGGATGGGACATAGGGAAGTTCCTGGGGCAAGTAACCGTTGCGGGCCGCTCGATTAACGAGTGGGTCCAGCGCGCTTACAACTACGTCGGGACGCACGTCTTCGGCGCGCCGGACGCCTTCGCCACTCCAGACGGCTCACATGCCACTGGTCTCTCTTACGTCCCCTTCGACGGATACCGCGCCATACTGCATCAAGGCGAGGCCGTCCTGACGAAATCGCAGAACCGCGCCTTAAGCAAGCTGAAAGAAAGCCGCAAGGGAGACAGCGGGGACTTTACCGGCGCTGGTTTCGAGGCGGAGCTCGACCATCAGTTCGACAGCTTCATGCCGCCGGTCTCGGACTGGGGGCCGTCGGATTTCGGGCCTTCCGATTTCGGCGGATCGGCTTCGACTGGCGTCGCCTCCGTAACGAATCAGACCGCCGCGGCGAGCAGCCTCAACACGGTTATCCAGACTATGGCCTCCGCATGGCGGTCAATATCAAATTATGTTGATGCATTGCCCGACAAGATAAACAACATGCTCGCGCCCCTGATTAACGTGAAGAGCGAAGTTGGCGAGGTCAGCGACGAGTTTGACACTATGTCCGGCAAGCTCGACGGCATCATCGGCAAGATTCAGCAGGCGGCGCAGGCCGTGGCCTCGATGATGCAGGGGAACGGGTTCGCGTTCGCCGCTTCAGGCAGTCCCGCCGCCAACATGTTCGGCACGTCGGCCGATTGGGGTGGCGACTTATCGGATTATCAGTCGTCGATGGCGCAGTTTTTCGGCATCGACGGCTCACACGCATCGGGTCTCGGTTACGTCCCCTTCGACGGCTACCGCGCCATCCTGCACCGGGGCGAGCGCGTCCTTACGGCCGAGGAAAATCGGGGTGGAAAAGGCAGCCTCTCGGTCGGCGAGATGCACTTCCACGCCGCGCCCGGAGAATTGAATACCAATGAAGACCAGACGCGCTTCGTCCGCGAGGTTGTAATCCCCGAGCTTGCGAGATACGCGAGGGGCTGATGGGCATTTCATTCGCGTATTCAGGCCTCACCTCCTGGCTTCCGACCCGCGGCAGAAGCCGTCCGGTAATTCCGCAGATGCAGGACAACAGCGTCGTGGAATTGACCGAGGCCGGGACCTACCAGGTCGCAAATTACGGCCTCGACCTGATTCACCGGTTCGTGTTCAACGACCTACCGCTCTCCGATTATTCCGGCGGATGGGACTGGGTGAACAAGGTCCAGGCGGCGGGAACGATGTCGCTGGTCGGTTTTTACTTCGGCGTCGGCAGGCAGCTTAACCGGTTCACCTTTACGGACGAGTCCGGCGTCGCGCATATCGTCCGTTTCAAGGACGCAACCTTCAAACCGGCGGACCCGGATTACCTCTATGTGAACATCACGTTCACGCTGGTCGAGGAGCGCTACCTATGATGGCCGCCTTGCTTGTTACCCTCGCCCCTTGTGGGAGAGGGGGGACCCGAAGGGTGGGTGAGGGCTTATGAAGTCCCCGACCGCAGCATTCCAGGCCGCCATGAACATGTCGGGAAACAGCCCCCGCACCCTGCTGGTATTCAACTTCCCGTCTCCGACCGGCCCGGTTTACGTCTCCGACGGCCCCTGGAATACGGGAGTTAATGTTTACCAGCCGCTCGTCGTTTCATGGCAGCCGATTTACAAGCGGGTGAACCCCGACCCGCTCACCTTCGACACCACGGACTGGAAGCTGACCCTGGCCAACATGGGCGCGACTCCCTTCTCGGCATACTTCGCGCAGTACGAGCCGCTTTCCGTTCAGGTGGACGTTTATCATTGGTTCGACAGCCTGGCGGACTCTGACAAACTGCTTATCGACAGCCTTGTAGTCCTCGACGTGACGAGTTACGACCCGGAAAAGATAGAGATGGACCTCGTAAGTCTCATAGAGAAATACGAGAATTACCTCTCGCAGGCGGCCTCAATAGACACGACGAACTGGCCATTTGCCGAACCCGCCGCAATCGGAAAGCTGGAACCGATAATCTACGGGACGATTTCCAATCTCCTCTGCCCTTGTGTAAGAGGCGGCAGTCTCGGCAAGCTGATGAGCCCAATCACTATTACGCAGGGATACGTCGATGTCTCGTGGGCCCCGAACGTCTTGCAGCCGCCACCCGCGCCGTGGACGGCCATCTGCATGGGCGAATGGCTCCGGGTTACGAGCAACAGGGGCGCGGCTTCGGTCGTAATAGGCTCTGACGGTAATAGGTACACATGCATCCTCGGGCACGTATCCAGCGCGGCTACGAAACCGGTGACCGGCGCAAATTATGCCCAATACTGGCAGCTTGGAGGCACGGGCGGCTCGGCCTGGGCGACCGGTACGCAGTATAAGTCCGTCAACACGATCGCCGTGACGCGCGCCTACAACGGCGTCATACCCCTCGGCGCGCAGAACGCGGGCGCGGAGTTTATCGAGTACCGGACGGACATCAAATACATCGTCTCCGGGCGGAAAATCCAGGGCGTCCCGAACGTATATATCGACGGGATCAAGGTGCCCCCGTATTACTACGGCATAAACTACAACGACAACGGCAAGACGACGCTAATGTTCACGCAGCAGTTCTTTATAAACAAGGCGGCGGCTCTCAGCCTGTACGACCCTGGCCATATTCACGCTGTTTCCGGGTCGGGAGCGGTAACCGTCTATCCATCCTCTGCCTCGCTGTCAGGCAGTTGGACGGGTTCCGCCAGCGCAATGATAGACGGCAATGATAACACAGGTTGCACTGCGAATAACCAGTCTGGCGGCAGCTTCAGCGCGAGCATCTCTTTTCCCAACCTTAATTTAGGCTCGATAACAACTCAGAATTTTTATATCCGCTGTGTCGGTCATTTCACAATCAACGGCGTTGATTTTAACGTAGGTTCGGCAGGTTATGTAAGGCTTACACAGACCGGCGGCAATTCATATGACGGCCTGAATATAGTGGTGGTTAATGATGTCATCTACCCCGAAATCTACGAAGTCTACAAGGTTGTCAATACCTCGACCACCCTCAGTAGCAACACTACGGGCGTGGGGCTGTCGGGCGGCGGCGCGTCCGAGTATCTGGTAGGCAAGGCGGTAACCGCGGACGTGCAGGGCAATATGGACGACGCAAACGGCACGTATATCGGCACGCCGAACGCCCTAATCCAGAACCCCGTTCACGTCCTGCATCACTTCATCGAGAACTACGGCGCGCCCGCCGGGAGCTGCGACTCCGCGAGCTTCGCGGCCGCGGCCTCTTCGTGCGCATCGGCAATAACTGGCGGCTACCTGTTCGCCTTCGCACTGACGAAGCCGGTCAGCTTCAAGACGACGGTCGCACGTCTCGCTTTTCAGTGCAGGTGCAGAGTTTGGATGGAGGGGACTTCGTTTATGGCCGTCTTCAGGTCCCTTACGCCTCCGCCGAGCGTGCTGTCCGTTACGACGGCGATGATGGGTTTCAGGAGCGTGAAGGTCTCGCTCTCGACTAAGGACGAGATCGTGAACGATATGAAGCTGTCCTACAACCCCGACTGGAGCAAGGGCGAGCCAAGCATAAATAACTGTATATCTATCTGCAACCGGTCGGCGACGTATCCCCTCGGCGGAGACCCGACGAGCGTGTCCTGGGCCGGAATACGAAGAAAGACGCAATGGGAGTTGATGGAGTGTGTTTATCTTCCCGCTATGGCGTCGGACCTCCGCGATTTTTATATCGGGATGTACCGGCAGCGCAGGCGCAGGATCGACTGGACAGGATTTTCACAGGTGGTCGCCGTGGAGCGCTTCGACATGCTCAAGCTCAACCACGACGCCCCGGCATTTAATTTCAACCAGCTTCTTACCGAGACCGAGAACGTCAAATATTATCCGGGCTCCGGGAAGAGCAAGCGCGCGCACAGGGTCGAGATAACCGGTATCACCTGGCCGCCAAATTTCATACCGCCGATCGCCGACGAAGCGATAGCGGACGATGCAGTAGCTGGTTAGAACAACAAGGAGGAGTACGACATGAGGAAGTTATTGGAGAAGGTATTTGTTGCGACAATTTCGCTGGCGTTCCTTGCGGGCGGATTTTTTACGCTCTTTTCGCCGATACCGGCGCAGGCTAAAAAGACGGTATTCGTGCCGCATTTCACGGTAATTTCGTCCACGTATCTGAACGCCTGGCAGCATCTTCAGTTCGACGGGAACACGACCGTCAACGGCCACTACGCGAAGATTAATCTTACGGACGGCGCGAACGTGACCGGCAACCTGCCCTGGACGATGCTCGACCTGACCTACGGGAACCTCCACAGCCTGCCGCTCAGGAACTACACCGGCCTTCAGGGTATTCCGAGGAGCGCGGGCCTGATAAAGTCCGCGTCCAACGGGACGCTCTCGACGGCGGTAGCGGGCACCGATTACTACCCTGCCACGTCGGGGACTTCAATGCTTAAGGGGAACGGCGCAGGCGGCACGACCGGCGCGGTTGCCGGTACCGACTATCAGGCGGCGATTACCGCATCGGGCATTCTCAAGGGTGCGGGCGGCGGCTCTGTCAGCGCTGCGACAGCGGGCACGGATTACGCACCGGCGACTTCCGGTAATTCAATTTTCAAAGGGAATGGATCGGGCGGGTTTTCGAGCGCCATTCCCGGCACGGATTATCTTGCACCGACCGGCAGCGGCTCCGGGCTTACCGGGATTACAGCATCGCAGGTGGGGGCGAAGAGTCAGAGTGCATTCGGTTCCTATTCCGGGAACCAGGCCATAGTAATCTCCGGCGCGCTACAGAAGTCCGGCGGCCTGATTACCGGGCCTATTCACGGGCCCGAAGCA
>JAKAHE010000227.1 GCA_021815285.1 Nitrospirota bacterium | reverse complement strand
TTATTTAAAACCGGAGGTTGCTTCGCTTCGCTCGCAATGACAATCAAGGAGTTTGTCAACACTCTGGGGCCGGCCATAGAGCCGGCCCTTTTTATCAGCAGGAGCGGATTTTTTTATTGCACTTTATGCATACCGCCGCCGAGGATGCATAGTTCGCATTGCCCCGCTTTTTTAATGCACCTGTCCTTCGCCAGGCGAACGATAAGCGCATGGTATTCGTTGTATAATTTCACGTCTTCCGGCAGGGAGTCCATGAAGAACCTCTGCACGACGTGATAGTCTGAGTCCGGCGGGAAAAAGCCGTGCCGGGAGAAGATGCGCTTCGTGTATGCGTCCACGACGAACACCGGCATCTCAAGGGCGTAAAGCATTATGGAATCCGCCGTCTCAGGGCCGATGCCGGTAACGGACAGCAGTTCATTTCGGATTTGCGCGGGGCCGCGCTTGCGCATCTTTTCTATTTTACCGCCGTAATTCTCAATGAAATATTTAATGAAAGACTTCAGTCTTGTCGCTTTTATGTTGAAGTAGCCCGACGGTTTTATCAGCTCCGCGAGCCTGGCCTCCGGCATGGCGTTAATCGCCTCGGCAGAGAGCGAATCCGACCGCTTTAAATTGCTTATTGCCTTCTCGACATTTGTCCAGCTCGTGTTCTGCGTGAGTATCGCGCCCACCATAACCTCGAACGGCGTCTCCCCAGGCCACCAGCGCTGCGGGCCGTAGTGGGCGAGGAGGGAATTGTAGATATTCAACAAGGCGGATTCTTCGCTTCGCTCAGAATGACAGGTTTCCTTAACCCCTCGCCCTTCGGGAGAGGGGCAGGGGGTGAGGGCTATTCTACTGGCGGAAATGCCGGTGGTGAGGGTTCCCCTCCTTACCTTATTCACCAGAATATGCGCTCTCCTGGTCGGCTCAGGAAGGCGATATTTCGTGCAGCATCCAAGCGCTATTTCGCAGGCCCTGTCAAGGCTTATCATGTGTCCCGCGGAAACGAACACGGGCTTTACCTTTTCCTTCGTCCGAAGGGCGCGTCCGACCTCGATATTTTTATAAATCAGAGGGGATGTTGAACCGCGCTTTGTTCCCGGCCCCCGGAACTCGCCCACGAGCACGGTCTTTGCGCATCCGACAGACGGTATGCCCGTCAGGACGCCAATATGGGACGCGACGCCGAAGCCGCGCGGATGGGCGACGCCGTGGCCGTCAATCATGAGAACGTCCGGCCTGCTTTTCAGTTTCCTGAGCGCCTTTATGACTATCGGCCCCTCGCGGAACGCCAATAGGCCTGGGATATACGGAAATCGCGCCTTTCCGGAGGCATGGGTTTCCTCTATCGTTTCCATCTCCGGAAACTTCAGCGCGACCACCGCGGCATGGTAATAATCGCTCCCCTTGTCATACGAAACGTCTGCCCCGGCGACAATGCGAACTTCGCCTGTGCGGTCTTCTATGACAAGCCGGGACCTGAGGCGTTCCTGGAGACGGACGGCATCCTTGTAGTTTTCAGGCCAGCGATGCTTTAAGACGGGTTCAACCAAGGCGGGTGTTTTCCACTATCCAGTCGAGATATGGCCTTGATCCCTCGGATATTTCAAGAGCGATAATCTCCGGCACTTCGTACGGGTGTATTGAGCGGACTCTCTCCTCAAGCTTCCGGAAGTTGCCGGATACTGTTTTGATTACAAGAAGGCACTCCGGCTCGTCGAAAATCTCTCCCTTCCACCTGTATATCGAGCGCACTGCCCTGACGATATTCGCGCATGCCGCAAGCCGCTCCTCCACGAGCGTCCGGCCAATCCCTGCGGCGCCGTCCTCGTCCGGCGCGGTAATAAGCACAACGATTTCATCAGTCATCGCATTTAAGGGCTGTGAAGCTCAGTTCTTTTCCACCCGCAGGTTTTTCTTCCTTCTCTTTCAGATAATAAGACAACTCGCTTATCAGTGTGGCTTTTATATAGCCCGGAGTGTCGTCCGGCTGGCGGAATGAAAGCGGCGGGTTCATCTTCTTTATGTTCATGCTGTCCGCCTCTTCCTCGGCGATACAGATTACCCACCAGGAAAATTCCTCAGCCGTGCTGTAAAACATATGCCTTTCCTCGTTGTTCAGGCCGGTAAGGAACTTTTCGTAGTATTTCCCGGAGATACAGTTGAGCCTCTCCGCGCCCGCGAGCATGAACATCCCCGGAAAAAGCCCTGGGTGATGCCCGATACCTTCGGCGAACTTCGCCTTGTTCTGCAAAATATACTTCCCAAGGGCGGCGCGCAGTTCCTTTTCCTGGCCGAGCCTGCCGATTACATACGCCGAATACTCCCGCATGAACAGGGGGTGCTCTATCGTCCCGCCCTGGGCATACGAGAGCGCCGGGAAAAGCAGGACCGACAGGATAAAAATAATTCCGATAATTTTTTTCATGACTATTGCTCCCTAATCTCCGCGGCGAGACGGTCTTTAAGGGCGTCCATTATTTTTCTGTGCACGAGGTTTACTTCCTCGTCCGTAAGAGTCTTTTCTAAGGAACGGTAGGTAACGGTATACGCCAGGCTTTTTTTGCCTTCTGGTATCGGGGAGCCTTCGTAATAATCGAAAAGCCTCACATCTTCGACAAGGGCCAGCTTGAGCGATTCTATGGTTTTCTGCACGGAAAACGAGGTAACATCCGCCGGGACTATAGCGGCTATGTCCCGCTCAACGGCGGGATCGGCGGCGGAATCAATGCCGGAAGTGGCGTATGCCGGTGAATACCATGGCGATGCCGGCGCGGTCCGCCGCGGCGATGACCTCCGCGTCACGTACCGAACCGCCG
>JAKAHE010000226.1 GCA_021815285.1 Nitrospirota bacterium | reverse complement strand
CGCCCAAAATCGCGCCGCGCTCCGCCTCTGATGCGTCTTTCAGTCTCCGGGCGCACTCGTCCAGCCGGGCATAAGCCTCGCGTATGCCGGATATTTTTTCCCGCAGTCCGAGTATCATGGAATTCACCTGGCGGGCGAGTTCCTTTGCCTCGTCTTTTTCCCGGAGATTAACCTCGGAAGAAAGGTCTCCACCGGCGACTTGAAGCGCAGTTTTTTCTATCTTCCAGAAAGGCCCGGCAAGCTTATGAGACATTACAAGCTCCAGGGTAATTATTCCGATCGCGAAGAGACTTAAGGCGGCGGTCTCGGAAAGACCTATGGCGAAAGGCAGGCTGAACCTGAGCGCCTTGACGGTTTCGAGGGCATCCGAGAATCCTCCATTTATGTTTTCCCTGAGGAATAGATATATTGCGGCGCTTAAGAATACGGCTGAGGCCATTATCATAAGGCCGGTATTCAGCGCCGTTTTCAGTTGATATGTCCTGCCGATATAATTTGTTTTCATTTCGGCTGCCCCCGCACGTGGTGAAAAAGCTTTAACTCCTTGACACTTAAACCCAAACGTGTTAAGTTGCCAATAGTTGCGGTAAGTAATTTTAAGATAAATTTTATATCCTATATTTAACCAATGAAAAATAAATTTGTCAAGCTGGGCTATCCCGGCATCGAGGAATTCAGGGAAAAGGCGAAACAGGGGAATCTAATCCCGGTGTACCGCGAGCTGCTTGCGGACATGCTTACCCCGGTTTCGGCATTCCTTAAAATCGATACCGGAAAATACTCATTTCTGCTCGAAAGCGTCGAGGGCGGTGAGAAATGGGCCAGATATTCCTTTCTCGGGGCAAACCCCTCCGTCATAATCCGGACTGAAGGGAAAAAAGGTTTTATAGAAAAGAACGGCGAAACAGAAGAAAAAGAGCTCTCCGGAGACCCGATAGAGTTCCTCAAGGAGGCCATGGGGCAATACCGTCCTGTCCCTGTGGATGGTCTGCCGCGCTTCTTTGGCGGTGCGGTCGGATATGCCGGTTACGACATAGTAGGTTTCCTGGAGGATACCGGGACAAGGGAAAAACCGGGCCTTGGATGCCCGGATATTCTCTTCATGCTTACGGATACGCTGTTAATATTTGACAATATTGCCCAGAAGATTAAGGTTGTGGCAAACGCATATATAGATGGCGACGGTGTTGATTCGGCTTACGACAAGGCGGTATCTAAAATTGACGCCATTGTGGATACCCTGAAGGGAAAGCCGCCGAAGCGAAAAAAACCGAAGGCCAAAATTACCGGGCGGCTGAAGTCCAACCTCACGAAAAAGGATTTCGAGAAGGCCGTCCGTGCCGCCAAGGAATATATCAAGGCAGGAGACATATTCCAGGTAGTTCTCTCGCAGAGGTTCGAGGAAAAGGCGAGGCTTGACCCGTTCGACGTCTACCGCGCGCTTCGTGTTATCAATCCATCGCCCTACATGTTTTATCTTAACTGCGGCGATTTTGTCCTTTCCGGTTCCTCGCCGGAGGTTATGGTGCGGGTCGAAGGCTCCAGAATAGACCTGCGGCCCATTGCAGGCACAAGAAAAAGAGGGGCGAACGAAGAGGAAGACGAATCCCTGATAAAGGAGCTTCTTGCAGACCCGAAGGAGCGCGCCGAGCACATAATGCTGGTTGACCTGGGGAGAAACGACGTGGGCAGGGTATCGAAGCCTGGCCGTGTCGCCGTGAACGAGCTTATGGTCATCGAGAAATATTCCCATGTCATGCACATAGTATCTAACGTACGTGGCGAGCTGGACGACAGCCGGGACGCATACGACGTAATGAAGGCCTGTTTTCCGGCGGGCACTGTCTCAGGCGCGCCGAAGATACGCGCCATGCAGATAATCGAGGCTCTTGAGCCGACCAGGCGCGGACCATATGCCGGCGCGGTAGGGTATTTCAGCTTTACGGGCAACATGGACACCTGCATCACTATAAGGACGCTGCTCTTCAAGGACGACAAGGTATACGTTCAGGCTGGCGCCGGTCTTGTCGCGGATTCAGTGCCTGAGACGGAATATATGGAATCGATGAACAAGGCCGCCGCGATGATGCGGGCGCTTGAAATGGCGGAAAAAGGGTTATAAATATGCTGTTGATGATCGACAACTACGACTCCTTCACGTACAACCTCGTCCAGTATTTCGGCGAGCTGGGCGAGAAATTGAAGGTCTTCCGAAACGACAAGATTACCCTGGACGAGATAGAGGGGCTTAAGCCGGAAGGGATTGTCATATCTCCCGGCCCCTGCACGCCGAAGGAGGCGGGCGTCTCGGTGGATACCATAAAGCGTTTCGCGGGCAGTATACCCATTCTGGGCGTATGCCTGGGGCATCAGTCGATAGGCGAGGCGTTCGGCGGAGACGTCGTCCGGGCCGCGAGGCTTATGCACGGGAAGACGTCCATGCTCCATCACGACGGAAAGACCATCTTCAAGAATATCGCCAACCCGTTCGAGGCCACGCGCTATCACTCGCTCATCGTAAAGCGTGATACGCTTCCGGACTGCCTGGAAGTCTCGGCCTGGACGGAGCAGGGTGAGATAATGGCGCTTCGGCACCGGGAGCTTTTCGTGGAAGGTGTGCAGTTTCACCCTGAGTCCATCCTGACCGTGCCGGGCAAGGACATACTTCGCAACTTCCTGCGGCTGATGAGAGAGCGATGATAAAAGAAGCAATTCTGAAACTCGTCGAGCGTCGGAACCTCTCCCGGGAGGAGATGGAATCGGCAATGCGCGAGATAATGGACGGCGAAGCATCCCATGCGCTTATCGCCTCTTTTATCACTG
>JAKAHE010000049.1 GCA_021815285.1 Nitrospirota bacterium | reverse complement strand
CCCTGAACCTCTCCGCCTCGGCGTGATATTCCTTAAGCCTTACAAGGAGTTCCCGCATCTGGGCAAGAAAACCGCCGCAATCTGATTCCTGGAGAAAGTAGAAAGATATGTCGAGCGCCAGGTGTGGACGCTCGAAATTCGTAATGTTTTTCTGGAGTAAGCTGTCGAAGGTGCGGACACCTTCGTCGGTTATGTGGTATATCTGCTTTTCCGGGTGCGCGGTGTCCTTGAGGGCGCTTTTGGTTACAAGACCGCGTTTTTCAAGGGTTTTCAGGTTATGATAGAGGGAGCCTGAGGTTATGGGCGCCACATGGACGAGCTCTTCGTCCACAAGCTGCTTTATCTCGTAGCCATACATGGGCTTTTTCTTGAGAAGTCCAAGAAGAAGCACCTCTTTCGACATGGTAGTGTAGAGTCCTGCCACGTCATCCCCCTTTCATGGTATTACGGCTTAGAATAGTTTATGTAAAATAGTCCGCGTATAATATCAGGAGAAATCGCGGTCTGTCAAGAGAAAGAGCATAAAAAAACACACCATCCCCACGCCCCGTTTTCTACGCGAAACGGCCTGTTTCGGGGCATTTTTGCCATGTTTTCGATGCCGGGGTGAAATTTGTAATTTTTACAGATAAATGCTGGATAGACAAGGAGTTATCGTAGTTAACGGTAGAAGCTACTGATAGCGAACTTCACCAATCGGTCGGCCAGGAATGGAACAATTCGGGTAGATATTGCGAATGATTCCGATTTTGCGTCTACAAAATTTATGTGGCGGGTTGAAAGTCGTTTTCAAGTCGCTGGATTCTCGCGGCCTTGGCCCTGCTTTTCTCAAGTTCACTTTTCTGCTCACGGTAAAATTGGACGCCGATGGTGGGTCAAGTTTAAATGCCGATTGACAGCGTGGTTCCTTCTCGGTCTCTTTGTCATGCTTACCGCTCCTTTCTGAACGTCTCAGTTTAGAGCGGCTTTACCGCTTATGCAACTGTCCAGTTTTTCAAGGCCATATCTGTTTTTCCATGCTGTCTTTGAACTCCAGGTAAATTTCCTGGAATCTTTCGGATATTCTTTTGAAAGCGGTAAGCACCTGCGGGTCAAAATGTTCCGGCATTGTCCTGCCGTCGCCTTCAGTGATTATCGTATACGCGGTTTCATGGTCAAATGCGGGCTTATACGGTCTGACGCTCCTTAGAGCATCGTAAATATCGCACAGGGAAACAATCCTTGCGGGCAGAGGTATTTGCTCGCCTGAGAGCCCGTTTGGATAACCGGAACCGTCCCATCGCTCATGGTGGCAGAGCGCTATCTGCCTTGCAGTTTCAAGGCGCGGTGAACCGCCAAGAATTTTTGCCGCATACAACGGATGTTTCTTTGTTATATCCCACTCTTCAGTTGTCAGTTGGCCCGGTTTGCGGAGTATTTCCGGAGGGATATGGAGTTTCCCAACATCATGCATCTGCGCGGAATAGCGGATTTCCGTAGCCATTTTTTCTGAAAAACCCATCTCCATGGCCATTTCATAAGCATATTCGTTCACCCTGATCAGGTGGTTTCCGGTATCTTCGTCGTTCATTTCTGCGGCGCGCGCAAGGGCCATTATTGTATAGAAAAAGGCCTCTTCGTTCTCCTTGACCTGCTTTGAAATTGTTTCAAAAAACATGGAATGCAGGGCAAGGTCCTTAAGCACCTGCACGTCGTAAGAGTTTACCTTTCTTCCGTAGTTGAAACACGCGAACAAATTCGTATCGGTATAGCAATAAACGAAATTTTCTATGCGCCCGGTTTCGCTTAAAATATCGTCCGGAAGCCATTCGCGCGCATCGTCCATACCGCCGGAGAGATTAGCAAAGTCGTCCCGCCTGTCCATAAGGTTGAATTTTTCCAATAGAAGCCGAGACGGCTGAAACGAAATTTCTTTTCCGGTTATTTTTGAGTCTTTTATTGAATATAGAGCGCCTTTGCCGAAGCCTGTCTTGTCATAAGGCGCTATAAGGGCGTATCTTGGTTTGCCTTCTTCGCCGTCCGCAGGTCTGAGCATCGAAAGAACCATTTCGATATAAGCCGATTCAAGTGAAAACCTGACCGGGTCAAATCTGCTGATGGCGTCGCTGAAAAAGAGGGTAATACTGCGGATATTTGAATACGCATGGTCACGTTCGTCATGGAATTTCTTCATCTTCAGAAGCGACGCGCAGCGGACAAGAAGTTCCGCTTTATCGACCGGCTTGGTTATGAAATCGTCCGCTCCGGCCTCGATGGCGGCCAGTTTGTCAGACTTCTGGTCGAGCGAGGTTACTATGACTACCGGCATGAAGCGGGTTTTTTCGTCGCCCTTCAGTATCCTGCACACGCGGAGGCCGTCGATGCCCGGCATCATTATATCCAGAAGCGCGAGGTCGATCTCGGTTTTATCGATTATCGACAGGGCTTCCTGACCGCTTTCGGCCCTGATTATCTTATACCCGGTTTCATGAAGATACGACTCCAATACCTCAAGGTTCCAGTTCTGATCGTCAACGATAAGAACGGTCGGTTTTTTTTCATTCATGGAACGTAATCCTCCGAGTTTTACTTGGACTGCCTTCTCATCAGCTGTGCAGCTATCTTCCCTACCATCTCGCCCAGGTTTACCGGCTTGCTTATGTAATCGTCGAAACCGCAATCGAGGCATTTCTGCTGGTCGCCTTTCATGGCCAAAGCAGTCATTGCGATTACGGGTATCTCGGCCATAACTGGATCTTCCTTTAACTTTTTAAGGACTTCAAAACCGTCCAGCCCGGGCATCTGTATGTCCAGCAGGATTAGGTCAGGGTTTTCGGCATTAGCCTTCCCGATAGCGGATATGCCATCGAAAGCCTCCGACACAATTGCCCCCATTGCTGTCAGGTAATCCGATGCCAGAAGCATGTTAAGCCTGTTGTCTTCTACAATCAGAATTTTTCTGCCCTGGATAAAATCAACAGTAATGCCATGTTCCGGCAGCGCCTTACGCTCATCAGCCGCAAGGCCTGTAATTCTGCCTGATAGCGGCAACACTATGGTAAATTTCGTGCCCTGGCCTTCTTTTGATTCAAAGGTTATATTCCCGTGATGCAGTTCCACCAGCTTCTTTGTAAGCACCAGCCCCAGACCGGTGCCTTCATGACGCCTTGACAGGGAATTATCCACAAGCTGAAACGGCTGGAATATCAGGTGCTTTTTATTTTCCGGTATGCCTATGCCGGTATCCCAGACCACTATGGTTAAAGACGTTTCGTCCCGGCTGGCCGAGAGCCCTACGCTGCCTCCTGCCTCCGTAAATTTTACGGCGTTTGAAAGAAGGTTGTAGACTATCTGTTTTATCCTTCGCTCGTCTCCGAAATAATTATCGACCTCCGGCCCTATCTCCTGCACGAGGCTTATATGTCGCCTTGTCGCCTTCTCCTTGATCATTATGAAAGAATTCTTCAGCAGGCTCGCCATCGAAAAATCAGAAGGTTCCAGCTGTTCCTTCCCGGCTTCGATCTTTGAAAGATCGAGAATCTCGTTTATCAGGTCGATAAGGTGCTGGCCGGACTGGTTTATTCCTTTAAGATACTCTTCCTGCTTATCGGCCAGCGGCCCGTATATCCTTTCGAGAAGCACCTGGCTTAGGCCTATTACCGCATTCAATGGCGTCCGGAGTTCATGCGACATGTTGGCCAGGAACTCGCTTTTCAGCCTGTTAACCTCTTCGAGCTGCTCACGAGCATGCCTCAGGATTACCGCCTCCTGGGTTTTCTTTACCAGTTCGTCTCTGGCAAGGATGGTTTCCGTTATGTCTATGAGTGTGCCCATCCCTGCAAGTTTTCCGGAATAAATTACGTTCGACCCGTGTATCTCGACATGAATGACCTCTTTTGTTTTGGTTATCCCACGGAAAAGATAGTGCGTTGTCGCAACTTCTCCGGACTCTCTTTTACTTATGTTTCTCTGCACAAGCGGCCAGTCCTCCGGATATACGAGGTCTTTGACGGTTACAGTATCCGTTATTTCTCCGGGTTCATATCCGAATATCTCCGCAAAACGCGGGTTCACGTATTTGAAGAAACCACCTTGGATTATGTAAACCCCTACGCCTGACTGCTCTACCAAGTTACGGAACTTCTCCTCGGACTCCCTGAGCGCCTGCTCTACCCTTTTTCTTTCTGTAATATCCTTTACTATATGTATGAATGAATTGAGATGTTCATCCATGAATACCGGATATAATGTCGTCTCGAAATATCTTCCGTTGAAAAACATTTCGCTGCTTGACGGTTTTTCAAGCCCTTTCAGAAGATCTTCCGCCGGGCAGAATGGAATCATTTTATCGGAGTCATGGAACATCTCGTAGCATTTATGGCCCACAATCTCATCTATCTCCTTGCCAAAATATCTGGACACGGCCTTGTTTGCCCTTATAATCGTATGGTCTGGCCGATGTATGGTTATCATCTCTTCCATCGCATCGAAGGTAAGCTCCCATTCCTTTTTCCCGGCGGCTATCTTTTCCAGAAATCTGTGGTTCAATATGCCGGTCGCCAACTGGTTTGAGACAGAGGTTAAAAGGTGAATTTCGGAATCCGACAGAACAGTTCCGGAATCGAGGTAATAGGTCATAACGCCCAGAATTCCGCTTTTGCCTTTTATTGGGAGAACGGCATGGCCATGCTGCTGCATGTCAGGATAATGTGTCGTATGGCGGGGGTCGCAAAAACAATCTTTGGATAAAATTATTTCTCCGCTCTCCGCGGCCCTCCCGCACAGGCACTGGCCCATTTTAATACGGGCCTCTTCTTGCAGCAGATACGGCGAAATTCCAACCTGCGCGGCCATGTAAAACTCGCCCCCATCCTTCTCGTCGCGGAGAAAAATCGCCCCCTTTTTCTGTATTTCAAGGAACGGTATGGACAGTGTCTTCTCCAGCACCATCTGGAGCATCACATTTACATTATTATTGGAGGCTATTATCTCGGCGACTTCATTGAGGGCCTGAAACTCCCTGTTTTTGGAAATAAGCTTGGAATCGTTCTCCGTGAGGCTTTTCACGAGTTTTGCGTTTATTATGGCTATCATAGCCTGGTCGGCCACCTGCATGGCGAATTCGACTTCAGAATCCGAGAAGATATGCCGGGTCAGCTTATTATGCAGGCATATAACCCCTTGCGCCGAACCATTTCCGCCAAGCGGAATCAGGAGTATAGATTTTGCGGCAAGCTTCCTGTAAGCCTCCGTATCCTCATCGACCTCGTTCAGTATTACCGGCTTTCTATTTTTTATAACTTCAGAAACCAAGGGAAGGGTATCGAGAGGGAAACAGGCCTGACCTTCTGCAAAAGCAAAATTATAACTTTTAACAACGTTTACTGCTTTATTAGGGTCGTCATATAAAAATATAACGCCCGATTCCATTTCAAGAGCGCCGGCCAGGTTCTCCACCAGTATCCCGAATATCTTTTCAAGGTCGAGTGTGGAGACCATCGCCTTGTCGATTTTGTTTAGCATGGCGAGATGCCGGTTCTTTTCCAGGACGGCGCTCTCTGCCTTCTTTCGAGAGGTCACATCATGCACTACCTCCATAACGGATGTCACGTTGCCATGCAAGTCCCGGAGCGGAGACGCGGTTATTTTTATATATGTATCCCTGCCAATGGTCTGGACATGTCTCTCTGATTTATGTACCTTGCCGTCGCTGAAACTTTCGACAACCGGGCAGCCTTCGCATATCGCGCCATTATTTTCATACGCATTGTAACAGCGATCTCCGACATGGGCGCCCAACACGCCGATAATTGCCGCATTCTGGTACAGTATGCTCATGTTCCTGTCCTGGATACTGATATTGTCTTCCATGCAGGAAATTATCTCTTCCACGCTGTGTTTTTCCTCAAGGAGAGCCTTATGTGACCTGTATAACAGATAGAAAAGCGGGCTTAGAACAATTACGAGGGACAGTGAATCGGTGACGTTCTCAAGTGTGCCGGACAACCTTAGCGTCTCAAGAACTATCATCAGCAGATACTCTGCCGCCGCTATGCCTGTAATCAGCAGAAGTATCGGAAGAAGTGTCTTATTCCTTTTCATCTTACGGCCTTATGTCTTACAGCGCCATCTTCCACTCCATGGACCTGAAGGCAGCCTGTGTTTCAAGAGACGCAAGGCATGGCCAAATAAAGATTAATGCCCTGCCGGCACAAGGATTATATCATCAAAGCGCATAAGATAGAAATAAATATTACTACTGGCAGCATACTCAGGATTATTGAAACTCTTTACACAGGCGCCAGCGCTTGTAATTACTTAAACTTTAACGGCAATGCGATTGAAAGTCAAATAATTTTACTTAAAATTTATAAATATTAATCTGTCAGGCAATCAACTCAGACTGCCGGCATGAACCCCAGTGATATTGCGAAATATCATCGATTTGACAAAATTAAAGTATTTTGGTATGCGTTATAATATTGCCTTTTTGCTACAAGACAATTCCCTGAAAGACATTTAAAGGAACGCATAACTTCCTTTTGCTTTATTAATCTGCAATTCAGCGCTTTAATAAGTCGTTGCGAAGGCCGTGGCTTTTTCAGACGGCGGAAAACTCAGCCGCAAAAGCATGCTAACCCAGAAAGGAGGAGTACAATGCATGGGAGGATGAGCTATTTCAGGATTATTATCGGGGCTGCGGCAATATTATTGCTGGCCGCTTCCGTTGTTTATGCGGAAAGCGGCGGCCAAACCGGAGGTTCCAGTGAAAATGGATACGTAGGTTCCAAGGTCTGCGCAGGCTGTCATAAATACGAAGCTGAAAGTTTCCAGACCAACCCGCACATGCAGGCCGGAAAACTTTTCACGGAGTTCCAGGGCTGCGAGACCTGTCACGGCCCAGGCGCGTTGCACGCAAAGACCGGCGATCCGACCAAGATCCGCGACCCGAGGAAGATGGAGCCTTCGGCGGTTAACGCTATATGCCTTGGCTGCCACGACCGCGGAAAGCAGGCCCTCTGGATGGGCAGCACGCACCAGACCCGGAGCCTTGCCTGCACTACCTGCCATTCAATGCACCACGGCTACAAACACCTCCTTGTCAAGGAAAGCGAGAAAGATGTTTGTTTCCAATGTCATCAGGATGTTCGCGCCCAGATCTGGCGTCAGAGCCATCATCCAATACGCGAAGGAAAGCTCACCTGCACTTCATGTCATAACCCGCACGGGTCGATAGCGCCCGATCTCATAGACGCGCTTACCATAAACGACAAGTGCTTCGAATGCCATCCGGAAAAACGCGGGCCGTATCTCTTCGAGCACAAGCCTGTGGTGGAGAACTGCCTGAACTGCCATACCCCGCACGGCTCGAACCACAACAAGCTCCTCGTCAGAAAGAGCCTTTACCTCTGCCAGTCGTGCCATTCGGGAGAGTATCACCCCGGCACGATGTATGCCATGGGAGCTTCGACCAACGTGCCCGGCAATCCGTTCAGGAGCCTGGCCGTCCAGGGCGTTTACCGGGACTGCCTGAACTGCCATGCGAATATTCACGGCTCGAACAGCCCGTCCGGCGAATTCTTCTTACGCTAAGAAAGGAGAGAGGCTATGAAAAAACTTCTGCTGATAACGACATGCCTGCTGCTCCTGGCGGGCTTTAACGGAATTGCAATGGCACAGGATAATACATCTCCGTCTGCCGCGTCCGACACATCCGCTCCGGCGGCAACAGCGCCCACAACCGCCCAGGATACATCGGCATCCGATACGGATGACGGCCTTCCGACCCTGCACAATGGCCCGGGCGGCTGGACGGTTCACGGGAGCGTAACGGGCGGGCTTGAATACTTCTGGGAAGACAACGAATCCGCCAAGTTCAACGAATACCGCTATGAGCAGTCCGAACCATGGGGCGGCTGCGGCTCGATTAAAGATTACGCCATATCCCCTGACGGCTCCCACAGGATAGACTTCAGCGCCCTATGGAGAAGCCCTCAGGACATAAACATAGACCTCGAAAGCCAGGCCTACGGCAAATACCGGTTCGACTTCGGCTACCAGAGGTTCGGGCACGTCTTCGCATATGATGTGAAGACCATCTATAACGGCCTGGGCACCGGGAATCTCACGATAAACCCGGCGACGAAGGCCGCGATAATGGCTGGAGTGGCTCCGCCGCAGACGACAGCGGGTCTCCAGACCATTGCAAGCAATCTCAATTCCGTCCTCGCCACGGACGCTAATACGGCAGACATAGAATTGCGCCGGGACAGGATAAATACCGACCTCGACTTAAGCCTCCTCTGGCCCCTGGATGTTGACCTCGGCTTCAATTACGAAAACCGCACGGGAGACCGCCCCTACGGCGGGACGTTCGGGTTCGGAAACGCCATTGAGATAGCAGAGCCTATAAATTACGACACCTACGACGCCAACGCCGGGCTGGAATACGCGAACAAGACCTTCTATGCGAATCTGAAATACTACCACTCGAGCTTCTTCAATCACATCCAGTCCCTGACATACGAGAACCCGTTCATATTCACGGATTCCGCCGGCGGCGAAGGCTCTACATACGGGGCCGGTTCCGTGTTCGGGCGCAACGCCCTGCCGCCCAGCAACTACTACGACAACTTAAACGGGGCATTCGCCGTGAACCTGCCGCTCAACAGCCGGGCGCTGTTCATAGGGAGCTATGCCTGGTCTCACCAGAACTCGCCGCTTATCGACCCGACTGTAAACACGGCTACCACCGGGCTTATAGCCATGCCCAGGACAAGGGCCGATGCGGAGGTGGAATCCAAGCAGTTCGAGGTACGGCTTACGTCCGAGCCGATCAAGAAGCTGTCCACTAAAATCGACCTGAGGTATTTCGACCACACAAACAACACTCCGGTGGAAACATTCCCGGCGGTTGCGGTGGATTCCGGCACGGCCTCGACATCCACGCCGGAATACAACAGCTGGATCACGCGCTCCCTGGAAGCGGAAGCAGCCTACGAGTTCCTGCCAAGGACGAATTTCGGCGTGAACTACGAATACGACGGCGATACATACTTCTACGACTTTTCCAGGACATTGACCCAGAACACATGGAAGTTCTTCCTTGACACCAGGAACCTCGAGTGGCTCACGGCAAAACTCGACTTCCAGTATTCCAACAGGGAATCCAATTACCCGGACGAGACCGACAGCGGACAGCCGCCTTACATGAGGAAATTCCACATGGCCGACAGGGACCGCTACATGGCCGACGCCATCGTAACGGTAACTCCCACTGACCCGCTCTCGTTCTCTCTGGAATACAACTACGGCAGGGACCGCTACGACGACGATATTTTCGGTCTTCAACTGAGCAAGTTCCAGACGGCTTCCCTGGACGCGGACCTTGACCTCGCAAGATGGCTGTCCGTGAACGCATTCTATTCCTTCGAATACAACAGCCAGAGCCAGTCCGACAGGCAGTCCAACCCGGCGACTCTCGCGGGTCTGACAGACCCGAACAGCCCCAGTAACTGGCAGTTGCGCACACGGACGGAAATCCATACAGTAGGCCTCGGGGCGAACGCAACTCTTATACCGGACTTCCTGAAATTCAAGACCGAGGGAACATTCTCGAAGGTTCACGGCAAGGCCTTCTTCTCAAGCGCCGTAGGCCCCACGGCCAGCGCCAACCCTGCAGACGTGGACCTGAACCCGTTCGTCCCGCAGGGATACAACAACCTCGACTCCAACGAGTTCTGGAGAGCTATGGCGGAGTTCAAGGTAAAGCTCACCAAGAGGCTTCAGGCGTCGCTCGGATACCGCTACGAAAGGTGGACTGTGAGCGATTACGAGCGCCAGGGCCTGACATACGCCAAGACTAACAACGTCGGCGCATACAATAGCCTTCTGAACATGGGCACACTCTACCAGCCCTACGAGGTTCACTCCGTGTTCACAACGCTTACGTATTTCTTCTAAGGGCTGAAAAGATAACCGGTTTGCCGGAGTCCGGGGGGCTTATAAAAAAGCCCCCCGGTGTTATTTTTACAGTCCGGCCCTCTCGAATGCAAGGCACAGACCGCCCGCATTGCCCGTCTCCCCTGCAATGAGAATGTCCGCAGGGCTCAGGTTTTCACCGTAATACGTCCGGTTGTAGTCCTTGTTTACGGTAACCACCGTGCCTTCGAGCGTCAGGCCGCCATATACACCCCTGTTCCGGGAGAACACGATAAATGACGCAGCCGGAATGCTCGCCTGCGCAGCCGCGCCCCTGCCCATCATGCCGAGCGCCGCAGAAGCATCCGCGCCAAGCTTGAACTGGTTCGACAGCATCGCATCGACCGCCGCGTCGTCCATGGCAAAAATCACCACCGACGCCTTCTCGAAACCCGCCTGAAGGCCGACGGTAAAGGACCCCATGTCATAAAACGCAGGGCCTTTGCAAAGGCCGCTGGACGGATCCTTTATAAAGAATACCCCGGTGCCTCCGGAGCCGCCCAGCATAAAACCTACCTTGACTAAATCCGGAACGACCAGCACCCCCCTGGAATCCCTCATGGCCTCGCGGAACCAGCTCATGTCCGGGGCATTCCGGAAATCATTTAATGTCAGTTTCGCCTGGTACACAAGTATCTGGGCCTCCGAGGGCGTAACGGCATATGCCTTGAAAGGCATACCAAGACCAAACGCCGCCAAGCTCAGGAAGACGGCTGTCAGAAGCATAATTTTTTTCATGTCACACCTCCTGTGTTTATATTAATAAGCGATACTGTTAATTATATCTTCTATAATAAGTTATGGCAAAACGGGAAAATGCCCGGAGGCGCGCACTTTTCTTGACATTGCACCCACCAAATGTTAACTTTATTTACCTTGAGCAGGACCTGGAAAAACATCGTCAGGAAAACCGGCAGGGCCATAGGAGACTTCGGCCTTATATCGGACGGAGACCGGGTCATGGTCGCCCTGTCGGGCGGCAAGGACTCCTGGACGCTCCTGCACGTCCTCGAAGAGCTGAGAAAAAAGGCGCCGGTAGATTTCTCTCTGCTGGCGGTATGCATCAACCCCGGCTTTCCGGGGTTTTCCTCCGATATTGTCGAGGAAAGGCTGTCGTTCCTGGGCTTTGAATACCACATTGAAAAGTCAAATATCTTCAGAGTAATACAGGATAAAAAAGGCGACCTGGAAGAGACATACTGTTCTTTTTGCGCAAGGCTCAGGCGAGGTGTGCTATACCGGATTGCAGGCGAGAAAAAATGCACGAAAATCGCCCTCGGCCATCATGCGGACGACCTCATAGAGACGCTCCTGATGAGCGCATTCTATAACGGCGAACTCCGTTCCATGCCGCCAAAGCTTTTGGCGGAGGACGGTGTTAATATTGTAATCAGGCCGCTGTGCTACGTATTCGAGGAAGAAACGGCGGCGTTTGCCGATGAAGCCGGAATACCTCTCATAGGCTGCGGCTGCCCGGTATGCAAAGGCTCCGGCCAGAGGAGATTCAAGATAAAATCGCTGCTTGGCGGCCTTGAAGACGCGGAGCCGGGCATAAAGGACAACCTCCTTGCGGCACTTGGAAACATCAAGCCCAAGTATCTGATGGACAAAAGGTTCTGGTAAAATTATGCGAGCAGTTGTCCAGAGGGTAACGGAATCGAAGGTCAGGGTAAATTCCGAGGTTGTCGGCGAAACCGGCGCGGGTCTGCTCGTGTTCCTTGGTATAGGCAGGGACGACACGGAAAAAGACGCGGATTATCTCCTTGAAAAAATTATAAATTTAAGGATATTCGAGGATTCCGGAGGGGAATTTAACCAAAGCCTGCTGGACTT
>JAKAHE010000225.1 GCA_021815285.1 Nitrospirota bacterium | reverse complement strand
TTGTTTTTCTATTGTCATGTATTTATTATAACTTATTTTTTAGCAGCTAAATACACATTCTTCAAAAGTAGAGCTACGGTTAGGGGTCCTAACCCGCCGGGTACGGGAGTCAAAAAGCTGGCTTTAAAAAGGCTTGCCGCCATGGTCAGAGACAGGGCCTTGAAAAAGGCGCCCGTCACGCCGGAGAGAAAGGCCAGAGGCGTGAAGATGACTATTGTCGATGCAGACGACCCCATAAGCGGGCTTGTAAACTCGCGCGCGGCATGCATGATTTTTTTATGATGATTGCCAGGGCTGCCGCCCCTGAGCCGCCTGACAATATGTTCAATCATAACTATCGTGTCGTCAATTATAAGCCCCACTGCCGCAGCCATGCCGCCAAGCGTCATCATATTAAAGCTCTGGTGCAGCATGTAGAGAAGCAGGACGGAAGCGGCCAGTACGCCAGGGACGGTAACGATCGCGATGAAAGTAATCTTTACGTTCCTGAGGAAGACAAGAAGTATGATGCCCGCAAGCACCACGCCTACCAGGATGGCGTCCCGGACGCTTCCGACGGACGCCGTTATGAGCTGGCTCTGGTCATACCAGTTGGCAATCCTGATGCCGGGAGGTATCTGTTTTTTGAAGGACGCCAGTTTAGCCTTCACGTCGCGGGCTATCCGGACAGTGTTGCCGCCCCTCTGCTGATAAATGTTCAGGAGCACGGCGTCATGGCCGTCCGCGGTGACGCGGGTCCATTGAGGCTTCGTGGAGCGGCTGATAGTCGCCACGTCTTCGAGCAGGACTGGTCCGTTTTCCCCCGAGCGGAGCACGGTATTTTTTATCTGGTCAAGTTCGGTGAACCTCGTGTCGGACATTACGAGGTAAAGTTTGTAATGGTCCTCAAGCCGTCCGACGGCGGTTATGACGTTTGACGCGGAAAGAGCCTTGGCAACTTCCTGGAGGGAGAGTCCGTAAGAGGCGAGCTTGGCGGGATCGACGGAGACCCTGTACTCCTCTATGTTGCCGCCCTGCACCTCAACCTTTGACACGCCATCGACAGTGGACAGGAGCGGACGGAGCTGGTAATAGGCAAAGTCATGGATCTCCGTAAGTGAACGGGTATCGGAGGTCAGACTGTAAGCGATTACGGGGTCTATGGTGGGGTCCATCCGCTTTACAGAGAATGTGGCGCCGGGCGGCATGGACGGCATCACCTGGTTTATGGCCGACTCCACTTGCAGGAGCGCCGTGGCCATATCCCTGCCCCAGCCGAAGTCAACTATAACCTCGGCACTTCCCCGACTCGTCGTCGAACGCACGCTCACTACTCCGGGCACCGCCCGGACGGCCTGCTCCACGGGCCGGGTGACCTCTATGGCCATCCGGCTCGCGGGGCGGTCTCCCGCATCCAGTTCAGCGGCCACTCTCGGAAAGCTGACGTTAGGCAGAAGGGAAACCGGCAGCTTTACGATACTTGCGGCTCCCCCGACCATGAGCGCTGCCAGAAGAAAAAGTATCGAACGGCGGTGACGCTGAACCCAGCCGGAGAAAGTCATCTGGCCTCCGAAGTTCTTACCGTCATCCCATCCTTCAACTCGTAATTTCCGACGACCACGGCCATGTCTCCGGCCTTTAATCCGGGCCCCGATACCTGGACATCCTTATCATTCTCAACGACGACACGCACCAGATGCTTTACTGCACGGCCATTGCGAACCGTAAAGAGTATATTATTCTCATGCTCCGGCAATACGGCGCTTCGAGGAACGACAAGGCCGAGAGACGAGGCCGTAACCATCCTGCCCACGATGTATTCGCCAAGGATGTATCCCGTGGACGGGGGCAGCGTAATGAATACGTCCACAAGGCGCGTCTTCGGATTTACCGCCCGGGATATCTTTCTTATCCGTCCCGTAATCTCCCGTGCGCCGGAAATATCCACGTAATTCAACCTTACGGGATCTCCCTCAGAGAGACGGTTTATAACGTCCGGCTCCACTCCGAGGCGCACTTCGAGCCGGTTCTGAGATATTATTTCTATTAAGGGATTTCCTGCGGGGACTATCGCGCCTTCCTGGATATTTACCTTGTCTATGAGACCGGTCGAACCCGAGCGAAGGACGCGGGCCCCGTCCACCCCGCGCTTTTTAAGGTTTTCAAGCCGCGCCGCGGCCTGCCGGAAAGATTCCTGCGCACTGAGGAGTTGGGCGTTTGTGGCGAGCTTAAGGGCAAACAGTTCCTTGACGTGGGAAAGTTTTTGCCGGGCTATGCTACTGGCAGTTTGCGCTTGGTCGAGTTCCAGAATCGTACTGGGACTGGCCTTAAGCTCCAACAGGGGGTCGCCTCTGGAAATCTTCTGTCTCTCGCTGACCATGACGCTGTTTACCCTGCTTTCGTAGGGAACGGAAACCACCTGTATTGCGCCCGGGGCGGGCACGACATCTCCATAAGCCGTAATTTCGGTTGAAAGGTCGCCCATCCTGACAGGTTCCACGGTAACGCTTGCGACCACGGCGGCATGTTTCTCCGATAGCTCAGGCTTTGGTCCCGGTTTTTGATCTTTAAAAAACCAGTAAGCGCCGGCGGCCAGACAAAAGATTACGACTGCAATCAATATGCCCTTTGAGGGCCTTCTCATTATCTCTCACCCCTTCTTGATTATCTGTTGTCCAAGAATTCCCCGGCTGTTATTTCCAGAGCGACATGCAGATCTCCCAGGTCCTGCCTTAACTTCATGACTTCGAGTTTTTTAGAGAAAAGACTGTCCACTTCGTTGTAATAACTGAGGACATCGACGTTGCCTTCGAGGAAGCCCCGATATGATGTATTAACAAGCCGCT
>JAKAHE010000048.1:7367-11809 GCA_021815285.1 Nitrospirota bacterium | reverse complement strand
TTTCGAAGGTCTCTCCATAGCCTGGGCCGTGGCGGAGTTCATTCACGACAACATCAGCGCAAGGACGCTCTTTGCGACGCACTACCACGAGTTGACCACTCTTGCATCGACGCTCGCCCGTGCTAAAAATTTCAACGTCTCAGTGAAGGAGTGGAAGGACGAGATTATCTTCCTGCGTAAGATAATCGAGGGCGGGACCGGATTGAGCTACGGTGTACAGGTTGCGCGCCTCGCCGGGATTCCGGTGGAAGTGATCTCCCGCGCGAAGGAGATACTCATAGACCTTGAGAAGAAGTCTCACGATAAATCCGAGACCCATCCGCACAAAGGCGACGGAAAGGCAGGACAGATAGACCTGTTCTCGCCAAAGGTTGACTACGCCCTCGCGGATGAACTCGCCGGGGTGGATATTCTTAACCTGACGCCGCTACAGGCGTTGAAGCAATTGTCGGAGCTTAAAGAGAGGGCTGCGAAACTCACAGGAAAGGAAAATTAGTCTCTCTGAAATACCCGGCCTTTTTTTCAAAAGTAACCTCAAGAAAATCCCCTTCCTTGTCATACCAGATTTTCACTGTTTTCCGGGCCATACAATCTCTCCATTTTTTATTTTATCCGTAAGATAGGCGGTTAATAATGTCAGTGGTCGGTTTAAATCCAGATCGGATGGCTCTCCGCAAACTCAAGCTCTCCCCGGTCGGCGTTTCGCCGGACAAGCTCTCTTAAGGGGCGCAGTCTGAACATGCCAGCCTCAAGCGCGGTCTTGCTTGCCAGGTTGATGGCGGATGCCGGAGAGGTTTTGGCCAGGTGCATGAAGCCCTGCAGCACGCGGACGCCTTCGATACCACGAGCATCGAGCACGAGCCTATAATGCGCGCCTGACTTGGGCTTCTGCACAAGTTCCCGTGGGAGCGTCCCGTGCGGCTCGTCGGGCTTCGGGTGTCGAACTTCGTTACGGATGAACAGCAGTCTCAGCCTTCCGACGCCTCTCTTTTTTGATTGAAAATCTTTTTTTAAGGCATATTATATTAGTGAAGGAGAAGTCCGAGCTGTGAGCAGCCGCAGGTATATCTTACCGTTTATAATAGCCTCGTTTTTTTTCTACGCCTCATGCGCAGGGACGAAACCGGCCCAGATTATCCCAGCGCCCGTGAAACCGGCTCCGGCGAAGGTTGCGCTCGTCCTTGGCGCGGGCGCCGCGAGAGGGTTCGCGCATATCGGGGTTATCAAGGTGCTGGAGGCGAACCATATCCCGATAAACATGGTGGTCGGCACCAGCGCAGGGAGTGTCGTGGGCAGTCTTTACGCCGCCGGGTATAACGGTTTTCAACTCCAGAAGATAGCGCTTAATGTCAATAAGTCGGACATCATCGATTTATGCTTTCCGGACAACGGCTTTATAAAGGGCGACAAGCTTGAGGTGTTCGTGAACCGGATGGTGAAGAATACACCGCTCGAAAAACTGAAAATTCCGTTTTACCCTGTGGCGACGGACATCCGGACCGGGAAGGAAGTTGTGTTCGCAACGGGGAACACCGGCGAGGCCGTCCGCGCGAGCTGTTCCATACCCGGCGTCTTCCGCCCGGCGTCTTTCGGCGGCAGGACTTTCGTGGATGGCGGTGTCGTAAGCCCCATAGCCGTAGACGCGGCGAGATCGCGCGGCGCGGACGTTGTCATCGCCGTGGACATATCCTCGGACATTGACCACTCAGCCCCACAGGGAACCGTTGATACGATACTTCAGTCCGTCAATATCATGTATTCCAAAATATCTGCCATTCAACTGCCGGGCGCGGACATTGTAATACGTCCGAAGGTCGGGAACATAGGGTCGAGCGATTTCGACAAGAGAAACGAGGCCATAATGGAAGGGGAGGAAGCGGCCACTGAAGCGATGCCAAGGATAAGGGCTGCGCTTGCGAAACTGCGCACGGCAGGGCGGCTGTAGATTCGGCTTGACAGAAACGGCGCGGGCTGATATTATTCATAAAAATATTTAAATATGTTTATATGTGGTTTTCCGGCAGGCGATAGCGACGGTTTGCAGGGGTAGTTTTTTAGGCATGAAAAGGGAGGGCAAGGAAGTGGAAAAGCTTATACCGGTATTCAAGGCGATGGCGGACGAAACGAGGCTCAGGATTTTAAAGCTCCTTTCCTGCGGAGACGAGATATGCGTGTGCGACCTCACGGAGGCCCTGGAGATGACCCAGCCGAACATCTCGTTTCACCTGGGCATACTCAGGGAAGCGGGGCTTATAAAAGACAGGCGAGAGGGGCGCTGGAGCTTTTATCAGCTCGATACGGGCGACATGCTGAACCGCGTGCTGATTCCCGCTTCCCTTGATAGGGTTACGGGCAAGAAGCTCGACGGCGACAAAAAACGCCTTGATGCGGCGCGGAAGGCGAAGGAAACCGTAAGGGCGGCAAAGGCGAAGGCCGACAAGCCAAAGCTTAAAAGAGGCCGCAAGCCGGGCGTCGCCGGAGCGAAATCCGCGCCGAAAAGAAGGTCTGCGGAGGGCTGATTTGATATGGACAGGAAGATAAAACTCAGCGTTCAGAAGACCTATTCCGGTATCGCAAAGGGCGAGTCGGGGGGCTGTTGCGGTTCGACAAAGCCGAAGTTCGCGCACGAGGAAAAGATAGGCTATGACATAAAAGAGCTTATGGGCCTGCCGGAGGGCGCAGTTCTCGGCGTCGGTTGTGGAAATCCCGTCGCCCTCGCCTCCCTGAAGGAAGGCGAGGTGGCGCTGGATCTGGGCTCCGGCGCGGGCATAGATGTTTTCCTCGCTGCGGGAAGGGTCGGGCCATCCGGCAGGGTGATAGGCGTTGACATGACGCCGGAGATGCTCGCACGCGCGAGGAAGAATGCCGAGGACGGTAAGTTCACGAACGTCGAGTTCCGCCAGGGCGAAGTGGAAAGCCTGCCAGTGGAGGACTCTTCCGTGGACTGCGTGATAAGCAACTGCGTTATAAATCTCTCCGTGGACAAGGCCAGGACTTTCTCAGAGGCGTTCCGCGTCCTGAAGAGCGGTGGACGGCTTATGGTGTCGGACATTGTCCTTACGAAAGACCTGCCGCGCGCTGTCGTGGAGAATGTCGAGGCGTATACCGGGTGTGTATCGGGGGCCGTGAAATATGACGAGTATATAGACGCGGTCAGACGCGCCGGGTTCGACGAAGTTAGCGTCCTCTCGCTCGACGACGCCTCGTTCCTCGCGGAGACCACCTGCGGCTGCGGCATAGTCACAAAGGACAATGTCAGCGACCTGGGCCTTCGGAGCATAAAAGTGCTTGCGAAAAAGGGCGGCTCGGACGACTCCGGTAAGTCGGAATACTGCGGCGGGGACTGTTGCGGCGATTAAATAATTGAAAGATGTTATTAAAAAAGATTAATTGGATTTTTCCGGAATGTCCGCTATACTGAAAAGCAATCATCCAATTTCGTCATAGGAGGCGCGAATGAAGAAGATTGTTCTGTTCTTTGCTGTAATTGCCTTTCTGTCGGTATTTTCACTGACAGCCTTTGCCAGGCCGAAACCGCCGGTATTCACGTCGTTTTCTACATTGGCCTTCACGGGCAACATGAGGTCGGCAAACATCTCTGTGCTGAGCATCGGGAGCCACTCTAAGAGAATCCTGCACCGTATTGCGCGTAACAGGAACGGCGCCGCCAACATGCAGGTGATATTCAATAACACATCCTCTACCGTAACAGGGGGCGTAACGTTCGACACGGACGGCGTATGGCTCGGGTTTAATGGTTCGTTTATTCTGAAGCAGGCCGAGCACGTTATAAAAGACGGCGGTATTTCGTGCACCGGCGTTATCAGGGTAAACAAGAACGACACCGTGAGTTATGACCCGGCCACGGGTATTTTTACCGGGAGCGGCGAGGTGGTGAGGTTTACCGGGACAGTGAGGCTGGCTGGCGTAGTAAGGAAGGGCAGCGGCAGGGCCATGCTGAAAGCCTGGATTAACCCCGGACCCGCAACGGAGATGGCAGTGTTCACCAACGCGTCGTCAGTCGTGTTCGGCAGCCCATCATCGGTGGCTGTAAGAATGAGCGTCCCAGCCGTTCAGTTGATAAAACAACCTTAGCGTTCAGAAGCATCTCGTTAAAAAAGCGCTCTCGGGAAACGAGGGCGCTTTTTATTTTTCCGTATCGTTCTCTTCCATGAACCCGGCGTAGTCGAGCCTGTCGCCCTGGCCGGAATTTTCGTAGGTATTATCGCCGGTTGCGGCCTCCATGTCGAGGAATTCCCCGACGGTCATATTATCTGCCGACGCCTTGCCGTTACCAGGCCCGTAAGGCTCCTCAGTGGAAGCGTCCTGGACCTGTTCTGCCGGAAGCGGATCATTGTTTTCCGGCGAGGCGGCGGCAACATGCGCCGGGGCCGCGTAAGACGGGATTTCCGGCGGGGCGGGCGGGGTTTTCAGCGGTTCTG
>JAKAHE010000048.1:0-7357 GCA_021815285.1 Nitrospirota bacterium | reverse complement strand
CTGCCCAGGATATGAATGCCACAAGTGTCCTGGGAAACGAGACGCTGCCGTCGTCCAGCCTGAGCCTGATTTTCCAGCCGTTTATATCATAATCCTTCGCCCGGACGCTCTCCCCGTTGTTCAGGTTTACAAGGTAGTCAGCCTTTGCAGTGCCGGAAAGTATCGGCAAGGCGGCGGCAACCAAGGCTAAAAACTTAAATATTCTCATGGGTTGCATTTTAATTGATTCCTATGTTATAAAAAGACTTGACAATACAACACTAAAGTAACATAATCTGAACAATAGATATTATACCACCCCCGGAGGGACTCGAAAAATGAAGATAATCAAATGGGATCCGTTCAAGGACATGATGATGGTGGAAGAGTTCTTCGACACCGCAAAGCAGCGTCGCGGAATGGAAAAACCCAGCACCTGGTCTCCGGCGGTGGACGTCTACGAAACGGAGAAGGAGATAGTCCTGACGGCGGAGCTTCCCGGCATGAACCAGGAGGACATTATGCTTACAGTCCAGGACAACATCCTGGCGCTCAAGGGAGACAGGCTTTTCGAGCGGGATGTGAAGCACGAGAACTTCTACCGCATAGAGAGAAACTACGGCCACTTCAACAGGAAATTTTCGATGCCCTGCGACGTGGACACGGACAAAACCTCCGCCAATTTCAACGACGGCCTGCTGAAGGTTGTAATACCAAAAAAGGACAAGGTGAAGAAGGTGCATGTGAAGGTGGAAAGATAAATGGCCGGCAAAAGGGATTATTACGAAGTCCTTGGGGTGCCCAGGGCTTCGGACGAAAAGGAAATAAAAAAGGCGTACAGGAAGCTTGCCCGGAAATATCACCCGGACGTAAACCCCGGCGACAGGGATGCGGAGCGCAAGTTCAAGGAAATAGGCGAGGCCTACGACGTTCTCTCCGACCCCAAGAAGCGCGGGATGTACGACCAGTTCGGCCACGCGGCCTTCGACCAGGGCCAGTCTGCCGGCTTCAGGCCGGGAGGCCAGCCCGGCGCAGGCGGCGGTTTCAGGTACGAATACAGGCCGGGCGGCGGAGGCGGCTTCAGACCGGAGGACTTCGAGCGCTTTGCTCAAGGCGGGACCGGAGGCTTCGATGATATATTATCCGGTCTTTTCGGAGGCCGGGCGGCTGGTTTCGGGCCTTCCGGCCCGATGAGGGGCGAGGATACGTCCACCACGATGGAAGTAAACTTCGAGGACGCCCTCTTCGGGACGACCGCCCAGCTTAACCTCCGGCGGGAGGCGCCTTGCGCTTCCTGCGGCGGCGCTGGAACCCAGCCCGGAACTCAGCCCAGAACATGCCCGGACTGCGGCGGCACAGGGCAGACCAAAGCCGGGCGCGGTATGTTCAGCATAAACAGGACGTGCCAGCG
The DNA here is from genome assembly GCA_021815285.1 of Nitrospirota bacterium. Classification (GTDB taxonomy): domain Bacteria; phylum Nitrospirota; class JACRHJ01; order JACRHJ01; family JACRHJ01; genus JAKAHE01. The sequence continues at coordinate 5,967 of JAKAHE010000048.1, read as the reverse complement.
CTGCGGCGGCAGCGGCAAGGTGAAGGAGCGTTGCAGGACTTGCGGCGGGGGCGGATATGTCCCGAAAACCGAGAACCTCACGGTAAAGATACCGCCTGGGGTGGATAACGGCTCGAAGGTAAGGCTTCCTGGCATGGGCGGCCCCGGCGTAAACGGCGGCCCTCCGGGCGATATGTATATCATAACAAGGGTTAGCAGGCATCCGTACTTTGAAAGGCGCGGCGACGACCTCTACAGCGAGATACCTATAACCTTTTCCGAGGCCGCCCTGGGCGCAAAGGTTGACGTGCCGACAAAGGACGGAATTGTGAGCATGACCATACCGCCGGGGACGCAGTCCGGCCAGGAATTCCGCCTCCGGGGAAAGGGCGCGCCGCACCTTGGCGGTACCGGTTCCGGAGATCATTACGTCCGTGTCAAGGTGGCTGTGCCGTCTTCCTTGAGCGAACACGCGAAATCGGCCCTCAGGGATTTCATGAGCGCGGCTCCGCAGAACCCGCGCGCAGGCATCGGCTTCAGCGGGTTCAGGCGCGGAAAGGGCGCGGCATGATTACAACTGTTTTTAACCCATTGCGGGCGCGGTTTTGTGCGCCGGGGACGGGGCCGCGGAATGGTTAAAAGACAGACTGCCGTATACATGATAAGCGTCGTATCCGAGATGCTCGGCGTGCATCCGCAGACGCTCAGGCTTTATGAACGCGAGGGTTTTGTGCATCCCTCCCGGCGCGCGGGCGTAAGGATGTATTCCGAGGAGGACGTCGAGCGCATCCGCGCGATAATCAATCTTACCCGCGACATGGGCGTGAACCTCGCCGGTGTCGAGGTTATTCTCTCCATGCGCGAGAAGATGCAGAAGCTCCAGGAAGAAGCGGAACGGATGATAATGGAGATGCGCGAAGAATTTAGACAGGAGCTTTCGCGCCGCGAGGAAGAGATGAAGCACCCCCTGGCGAAAATGCCGGAGGGGAAGATTATAAAAGTGAAGAAAGGGTGATGCGGAGGTTTTATGCGACTCGATAAATTTACCGTAAAGGCGCAGGAAGCGGTCATGGCTGCGCAGGACGAGGCAGGCAGGCTTGGGACTCAGCAGGTGGACGCGGAACATCTTCTCCTTGCCCTTCTGAGGCAGGAAGAGGGTGTTGTGCCGCCGATATTGAAAAGACTCGGCGCGGACTTGAGGGCGCTCGAAGGAAACATAATCTCGGAGCTTGAGAGGTTGCCGAAGGTCTCGGGCGCCGGGGCGATGGGGCAGGTATACGTAACGCCGAGGCTCAATAAAATCCTTGAGCGTGCGGCGCGGGAGATGAATGGCCTGAAGGACGAGTACGTCTCGACGGAGCACCTGCTTCTGGCACTGGCGGAAGACGACGGCGCGGCGGGCAGACTGCTTAAGGAGTCCGGCGCAAAGAGGGACAGCATACTCTCGGCATTGAAGGAAATAAGGGGTTCGGAGAGGGTTACCGACCAGAACCCGGAGGGCAGGTATGAGGCTCTCACGAAATACGGACGCGACCTGACCGACCTTGCGCGGAAGGGGAAGCTCGACCCCGTGATAGGCCGGGACGAGGAAGTCCGCCGGGTTATTCAGGTGCTCTCCCGCAGGACGAAGAACAACCCGGTCTTGATAGGCGAGCCGGGCGTCGGCAAGACGGCGATAGTCGAGGGACTCGCGCAGAGGATAATCGCCGGGGACGTGCCGGAGGGCCTCAAGGACAAGCGCGTCGTCGCGCTCGACATGGGCGCGCTTGTGGCCGGGGCGAAATACAGGGGCGAGTTCGAGGACAGGCTGAAGGCTGTATTGAAGGCCGTGGAGGAATCCCAGGGGAAGATTGTCCTGTTCATAGACGAGATGCACACGCTGGTCGGCGCGGGCGCGGCGGAAGGGGCTATGGACGCCTCGAACATGCTGAAACCCGCCCTGGCCAGGGGAGAGCTTCGCTGCGTCGGGGCGACGACAATCGACGAATACAGAAAGCACATAGAAAAGGACCCGGCGCTTGAGCGGCGTTTCCAGCCTGTAATAGTGCAGGAGCCGGACGTGGAGGATACCATCTCGATACTCAGGGGCCTCAAGGAACGCTACGAGGTCCACCACGGAGTGCGTATAAAGGACTCCGCGCTTATCGCCGCCGCGATGCTTTCCAATCGCTACATAACCGACCGTTTCCTCCCCGACAAGGCTATAGACTTGATCGACGAGGCGGCGTCGAAACTCCGCATGGAAATAGACTCCATGCCCACGGAGCTCGACGAGCTCGAAAGGACGATAAGGCGTCTGCAGATCGAGGAACAGGCGGTAAAAAAGGAAAAAGACCAGGCGTCAAGGGAGCGGTTAAAGGGGATAGAAAAGGATATTTCGGAGCTTTCCGAGAAGCGCTCCGGGCTTTATGCGCGCTGGATGAACGAGAAAGAGGCGATAAAAAAGATACGCGAGCTTAAGGAGAAGCTTGAGCAGGCAAAGGTCGATGCGGAGCGCGCGGAGCGCGAGGGTAACCTTAACCGCGCGGCTGAGCTTCGCTACGGGACGATTGTAGAGCTGAACAAGGAGCTTGAAAAACAGAACCAGGCCCTTGCCGGCTTGCAGACACAGGGGTCTTTGCTGAAGGAAGAAGTTGACGAAGAGGACATAGCGCAGATTGTCTCGAAATGGACCGGCGTGCCCGTATCGAAGATGCTCGAAGGCGAGGCGGCGAAGCTCACGAAGATGGAAGAGCGTCTCGGCGAGAGGATTGTCGGGCAGGAGGAGGCCGTGCAGGCGGTATCGGACGCCGTGCGCCGGGCGAGGGCGGGAATACAGGATCCGAACAGGCCGATAGGTTCCTTCATATTCCTCGGGCCGACAGGCGTCGGGAAGACGGAGCTTGCGCGCGCGCTGGCCGAGTTCCTTTTCGACGACGAGAAGGCGATGGTCAGGATAGACATGTCCGAGTACCAGGAGAAACATACCGTTTCGAGACTAATAGGCGCGCCTCCGGGATACGTGGGCTTCGAGGAGGGCGGCCAGCTTACCGAGGCGGTGCGCAGGAGGCCTTATTCCGTGATACTCTTCGACGAGATAGAGAAGGCGCACCCGGAGGTGTTCAACGTGCTTTTGCAGCTCCTGGAAGACGGCAGACTGACCGACGGGCACGGGCGCACGGTTGACTGCAAGAATACCGTCGTTATCATGACCTCCAACATCGGCAGCCAGTTCATACAGGAGGCGAAGACCGAAGAGGAGATGCGCCTGCTGGTTTCGGAAGCCCTGAAGGGCCATTTCAGGCCGGAGTTTCTAAACCGCATAGACGACATAATAATATTCCACCCGCTCTCGGAGGAGCAGTTGAAGAGAATCGTGGATATTCAGTTGGGGCTCCTTCAGAGGCATATCGCCCAGAGGAAGCTGAACATAGTGTTGACCCCGGCGGCGAGGGAGATGCTTGTGACGATGGGATACGACCCGGCATACGGCGCAAGGCCGCTCAAGCGCGCCATCCAGAGGGAGATATTGAACCCGCTCGCCATGAGGATACTCGAAGGGCAATTCAAGGACGGGGATACCGTGCAGGCGGACGTGGATGGCGGACGGTTTGTCTTCCGCCGGCTGTTTGAGGCCGAGGCGGCGTAAACGACGCGCTGCCCTGTCATTCTGATCCCCGGCTTTATGCATACCGGGGCAGGCTCCGCGAAAAATCCGCATTGTCAGTACGAAAATACAGCCGTGGCGATGGTCTCTGACACCGGGGCAGGCTCCGCGAAAAATCCGCATTGTCAGGGTCTTGCGCGGCACCTTTATCTTGAATTTTTGCGCCGGAAATGATACAAATTACAATATATTAGTGTCATTGCGAGCGCAGCGAAGCAATCTCAGATTTAAGTTCTGGGATTGCCGCGTCGCCGATGGCTCCTCGCAATTACATCAGGCGGGAGGTTGAAGTTTGGCTGTTCTTGAAATAAGAAAATATCCCGACCCCGTTCTCCGGAGGAAAACCAGGCCTGTGGCCGGGATAACCCCGGAGATTCAGAAGCTTATAGACGACATGATAGAGACGATGTATGCCGCGCCGGGAGTCGGCCTGGCCGCCCCGCAAGTGGGTATACCGCTCAGGCTTACGGTGATAGACGTATCCACCAAGGAAGAAAATGTTCCGCTACTTGTGCTTGTAAACCCGGAAATAATCTCCGCGGAAGGCGAACAGAGCGAAGAGGAAGGATGCCTTAGCGTCTCCGGATTCCAGTCCGTTGTTACGCGCTCTGCAAAAGTGCGCGTCAGGGCGACTGACAGGGACGGCAAATCCTGCGACGTGGAAGGCGAAGGGCTCCTTGCCCGCGCCTTGCAGCACGAGATAGACCACTTGGACGGCGTGCTCTTCATAGACCGGATAAGTCCTCTGAAACGCGGCCTCTTCAAGCGCAGGGTCAGGAAAAACCTGAAAGAAGACAAGGCGGCCCTTTGAAAATAGTCTTCATGGGGACACCTGGCTTCGCAGCGCCTGCCCTTCGCGCCCTCGTGGAGGCGGGGCATGAAGTCCGGCTCGTCGTAACCCAGCCGGACAGGCCAAAGGGCCGAAGCGGAAAGCCCGTCCCGCCGCCTGTGAAGGAACTGGCGGAATCTCTGAATCTGCCGGTTTTCCAGCCTGAGAGAGTAAGAAAACCGGAGGCTATAGAGGAAATCAGGAAGACCTCCCCGGACGCCCTTGTCGTCGCCGCATTCGGGCAGATATTCCCGAAGGCCCTCCTCGACGTCCCGAGGCTTGGCTGCTTCAACATCCACGCCTCCCTCCTCCCGGCATACAGGGGCGCCGCGCCGATCAACTGGGCCATTATAAACGGCGAGGAGAAGACGGGTATAACCATAATGCTCATGGACGAGGGGATGGATACCGGCGCGATATTGACGGCTGAAGAGACGCCGATACTCCCGGAAGATACCGCCGGGACGCTTACTGAGAGGCTATCTGGAATTGGGGCCGGACTGGTAGTGAAAGCCCTTGCCGGGTTCGAGGCGGGAAGGATAACGCCGGCAAGGCAGGACGATTCCAGGGCGACCTTTGCGCCGATTCTTAAAAAAGAAACGGGCCGGATTGACTGGACGAAGACGGCGCGCGGGATAGAAAGTATGGTGCGCGGGCTCGACCCCTGGCCCGGCGCTTATACATACCTGGCGGGCAAGATGCTGAGGATATGGAAGGCGGAGATTTTACCCTCGCCCACCGGCGGGAGAGGTTGGCGCGCAGCGCCGGGAGAGGGTGAGATATTCCCCGGTGAAATCATCTCCGCCGGGAAGGACGGCATAGTAGCCTCCGCCGGGGAAGGCGCGGTCGTTTTAGAAGAGATTCAGCCTGAGGGCGGGCGCAGAATGAAGGCGCGTGAGTACCTCGCGGGACATAAAATATCGCCGGGCGAGCGTCTGGGATGAAAGAGCCGAAGAAGAGAGTATTCATAACCCTGCTTATAGTTACCATGGCCCTGCTTGCGGCGGCAGGATGGCTCCTGTGGTATATCCCCCAGGTGGGCCTCAGGAACATCAGCCCGCTGCTTCCGGTTGTCCTGACGGTTATTATCTTCGGGGCCGTCGGATTCGTGGCCTTCGGGGTGCTGCTCCTGATTATCACTCTCATCCGCGGGCACGAGATATTCTTGGCCCAGCGCCTGAGGTTCGTTGTCATAAAGGTGCTCTTCCCGCTCATGGTGCTCGTTGGCAAGCTCCTGGGCATCTCGCGCGACAGCGTCCAGCAGTCGTTCATCGCCGTCAACAACCAGCTCGTCCGCTCGAACGTCGGGAAGGTAAAGCCGGACAGGCTCCTGATACTCCTTCCGCACTGCATACAGATCAACGAGTGCAACATAAAGATAACCGGAGACGTCCACAGGTGCAAGGGCTGCGGGAAGTGCGAGATAAAAGACCTTGTAGCCGTAGCCGATAAATATAACGTGGATTTATCCGTTGCCACCGGCGGGACGCTGGCCAGGAGGATTAGATCGGAA
>JAKAHE010000224.1 GCA_021815285.1 Nitrospirota bacterium | reverse complement strand
GGGTTCGAGAAGGTCGGGCACGAGGCGCTGGTTACATCCGATAGACAGAAGATACTGGACGCGGACAGGGTTGTCCTGCCGGGCGTCGGCGCATTCGCGGACTGCATGAACAACCTGGACAGGCTCGGCCTTGTCGATACGGTAAGGAAGGTTATAGAGTCCGGCAGGCCGTTCATGGGCATATGCCTGGGACTTCAGCTTCTGTTCGAGGAGAGCGAGGAATTCGGCATACACAAGGGCCTGGGGATACTAAAGGGCCGGGTTGTGCGCTTCCCGGCGGAGGTTCCCGGAAACCCGGAGCAGATATATAAAATTCCGCACATGGGCTGGAACAGGATAAAAATCAGGAACCGCCCGCCGCACCTGAAGGCCGCGGAAGACGGGGCGTTCTTTTACTTCGTCCATTCGTATTATGTCGTCCCGCAGGACGACTCTATTGCGGCCACGACTACGGAATACGGTCTGGAATTTGTCTCCAGCGTCTGGAAGGACAATATCTTCGCCGCGCAGTTTCACCCGGAAAAGAGCCAGGAACAGGGGCTTGGGATCCTTAAGGCTTTCGGAGAAATTAAATGATAGTTATACCGGCAATAGACCTGAAGGAAGGCAGGTGCGTCAGGCTGCTTCAGGGGCGGATGGAAGACGCGACCGTGTATTCGGAAGACCCTGCGGGGACGGCGAAGCGCTTCGAGTCCCTTGGCGCGGAGTTGATTCATGTCGTAGACCTTGAAGGCGCATTCGCCGGCGAACCAAAAAACCTCTCGTCCATAAAAAGCGTTTTGTCCGCCGTCAAAATTCCCATAGAGGTTGGCGGCGGGATCCGCAATATGGACACAATTGACCTGCTCCTCGGGCTTGGAGTGAGCCGCGTCGTGCTTGGCACAGCCGCGCTGGAGGTGCCGGGCCTTCTTATGCTGGCATGCAAGAAATTCCCTGGAAGAATAATCGCGGGAATAGACGCCAAGGACGGCAAGGTCGCCGTGCGCGGCTGGGGAGAGGTGTCAAACGTGTCGGCTGAGGAACTGGCGGGGCGAATGGAGGACGCCGGCGTGCGGGCGATAATCTATACGGACATAAGCCGCGATGGTATGATGACAGGCCATAACGTCGCCGCGACGAAACGCCTGGCCGAACTGGTCAAAACTCCCATTATCGCCTCAGGCGGAGTCAAGGACATAAGCGACATCAGGGCCCTGATGGAAATAGAAAAACTCGGCGTGGAAGGCGTAATAACCGGCAAGGCCGTATATTCAGGCGCGCTGGATTTGAAAGAGGCGATAGCGATAACCAAGAGCTGACACCATGCTTGCAAGAAGAATAATACCCTGCCTGGACGTGAAGGACGGGCGCGTCGTGAAGGGCGTGAGCTTCGTGAACCTGCGAGACGCGGGCGACCCGGTGGAAATCGCCAAGGCATACGACGCCCAAGGGGCGGACGAACTCACGTTCCTCGACATTACCGCATCGCACGAAAAGCGCGGGATAATACTCGATGTCGTGAAAAGAACGTCCGAGCAGGTATTCATGCCGCTTACCGTCGGCGGCGGAATAAAGAACATCGACGACATCAGGGCGCTCCTTAAGGCCGGGTGCGATAAGGTATCGATAAACACCTCCGCGGTATACGATCCGCGCTTTATAAAGGCCGCTGCGGAGCGGTTCGGGAGCCAGTGCATAGTCGTCGCCATAGACGCTAAGAGGACAGTCCCCGTGCCGGATGCCGAGCGCGCAAGGCAGATAACGGAGGTAAGCAGGAAGCTCTCCTGGGCGAACGACGAGGAGTTCCGCAGCCTGTTTTTCCAGGGCATGGACAAAAACGGCCTGCACTGGGAGGTCTTTACGCACGGCGGGAGGCAGCCGCAGTATATCGACGCCGTCGCATGGGCGGCGAAGATGGAGGAACTCGGCGCGGGCGAAATACTCCTCACATCAATGGACCAGGACGGCCGGAAGACCGGCTACGACATCGAGCTTACTCGCGCTGTGTCCGATGCTGTGAGCGTCCCCGTAATCGCATCCGGCGGCGTGGGCAACCTTGAGCATATCTACGAGGGTCTGACCGCCGGGCGGGCCGACGCGGCGCTTGCGGCCTCGATATTCCATTACAAAGAATATACTATAAAAGAGGCGAAGGAATATCTGCGCGATAAAGGCGTGCCGGTAAGGCTGTAAACAGCCTTGCATATACAAGTTATATGTTGTATAATAATCTATGACAGGCAAAAAACTCATTCAATTATTGAAAGAACAGGGCTGGCATCTGGACAGGATAGAGGGCAGCCATCATATACTGGAAAAAGACGGAAAAACGGTTACTGTGCCAGTGCATGGAAATAAAGATTTAGGAAAAGGTTTATTGAATGCCCTGATGAAGCAGGGAGGTTTAAAATGATACTTTGCTATCCCGCAAAAATAAAATATATCAGCGAAGACAAGATGTATTTTGTGGAATTTCCCGACCTTCCCGGCTGTCTGACTGAGGGAGAAACTTTGGACGACGCGAAGCATAACGCCCAGGAAGCATTGACCGGATATCTCGCCTCTGTATTTGAAAGAAATCTCAAAATTCCGGAGCCTTCAAACATTAAAGGCAAAGGGGTTTACTATATCGAGCCGGAGCCGGAGGTTTCGGTGCCTATCGTTCTTAGGAAGCTGCGCGAGACCAGGAAGCTGACGCAGGGAGACATCGCGAAAGTCCTCGGCATATCATATCAAGCTTATCAGCGTCTTGAAAGGCCAGGGAAAAGCAACCCCACGCTTAAAACACTTGAGCGCCTTGCAAAAGTATTCCATAAAGAACTCCATCTTGAATTTGCCTAAAAGTGGAGG
>JAKAHE010000223.1 GCA_021815285.1 Nitrospirota bacterium | reverse complement strand
GGGCAGTACCCGCCCGCGAAGTTCGTATTCGCGCAGGAATACAAGGGAGGCAGGCTCGGCACGGCACTCGACTCTATAGTGTCCGCCGGGTGCATCGTCTCCGGCGGCAGGGTGCAAAGCTCGGTGCTTTCACAGAACGTCCGAGTAAACAGCTACGCCGAAGTGCACGACTCCGTCATAATGGAACGCGTGAACATCGGGCGGCACTGCCGGATACGGAAGGCCATCATAGACAAGGATGTCATCGTCCCGCCCGGCACGACCATCGGCTACGACATAGAAGAGGACAGGAAGCGCTACTCGGTAAGTCCCGGCGGCGTGGTCGTCGTCGCCAAGGGACAGATAATAGAAAAAGGGCGCGGAGTCGAGGTTAAGGCGGCGAGCTAAAGGAGGAGTTAATTGCAATACAGGACCGGGAGCATAGGGAAGGTGTCCGTACTGAAGTTCGAGGATGGCGACAGCCTGCTGGGCGGGATAATAGAGGTAGCCAAAAAGGAAGATATAAAGGTCGGGTTCTTCTTCCTCCTTGGGGGCATGAGGAGCGCCGGGATGGTCTGCGGGCCGAAGGAGCCGGTGCTGCCGCCCGAGCCGATGTGGCAGGGCTTCACAGACGGGCGCGAGGTGCTTGGCGTCGGGTCGTTGTTCCGCAAGGAGGACGGCGAGCCGGCCATCCACCTGCACGGCGCTGTCGGCAAGGAGGGCGCCACGCTTGCCGGCTGCATCAGGAAGGACGACAAGGTGTTCCTCGTCGTCGAAGCGGTGCTCCTGGAGATAACCGGCGTGGACGCTTCGAAGGCCGCGGACCCTAACACCGGGATAGCGATGGTGCGTTTTTGGAGTTGAGGGCGGTGCGTTGATTATAAAGAAATTCGTAATCCCCTTCCTGACGCTTGCCGGGCTTGCCTTCGCCATTTACGCCGGGACGATGAACTATCCTTTTCTATTCGACGACGACCGGCTGATCCGCGAAGGCAACGACCTGCAGAAAACATCCAGCCTTATTGATAATTTTTTTGTAGCCGGGAGGGCCTTCGAAAAGAAGACAAACGCCGGATTTTACAGGCCGGTATTATATGACAGCTATACCTTGGACTGCCTGAGAAGCGGCCCCGTTCCAGGCTCATTCAGGCTCACCAACATCCTTATCCATATTTTAAACTCCTTCCTCATTTACCTGCTGTTCATGGCCCTTTTTGGACAAGGCAGGGGTGCAGGCGCATCCGCTTTCTTAGCCTCAGCCCTTTTCTGCCTTCACCCCCTCCAGTCCGAACCCGTTATTTTTATTACGGCAAGGAGCGTATCCCTGCTGACATTCTTCTGCCTGACGTCGCTCCTTCTATATATCCGCTTCAAGCGGACCGGCAGCAAAACGTCGCTGGCGGCTTCCTTTCTATTCTACGCCCTCGGACTTTTTACAAAGGAGACAGCGGCTCCTTTCTCTTTTGTTTACCTGCTATATGATTACTCGGAAAAGAAAAAACGTCCGAAAAAGTATCTGTACTCGACGCCTTTTATCGGTGCGTCAGTATCCTTTACCCTGTTCCGTATGTGGTACCTCGCATTCTCTTCTCCCATTAATAAATCTTTAGGTTTCATGACGCACTGGCTGACGGAAGTTACGGTCATACCGAGATACCTGCTTCTCGTCGTCTTCCCTTTCGGCCTGAGCGCGGACCACGGGGTCAAGGATATTGAAACCTTTTCCGATCCTTATTTTATTGCAGGGTTGGCGTTAACCTGCATTTTCTTCCTTATATTGACTTATGCGCTAAGGAGGAGGAGCCCGAACGCAATGCTTCTCCTATGGCCCGTGCTGGCAATGCTGCCGGAAATGGTTTTCCCTTTGAACGACGCCATGGTCGAGTACAGGATGTATCTCCCTATGGCGGCAATTTCACTCCTCGCGGCAGCCATGTTCCGCAATCTCCTTGAACGGATGGGCGCAAGGAGGCTCGGAAAGGTTTCGATTGCGGGCGCCAGCCTGGTGCTGGTTATATTCGGGACCGCCTCATATGAGAGAGGAAAGGTCTGGGCGAACCCGATTACCCTGTGGAGTGATGCAAACAAAAAAGCTCCCGGTTTCGTTCGGCCTTATATGGGCCTTGGCATCGCCCTGGCGGAAAAAAGGGAATTTGCCCAGGCAAAGGCCTATTTTGAGAAGGCGGCCACCCTCGACCCCGATGACGAGGGCGCCTATATAAGCCTCGGCAACGTCAATGCGGAGCTTGGAAACAAGGAAAAAGCGATAGATATGGAGGAAACCGCGATCAGGATGAACAGCAAGAGCTACATGGCATACCAGAACCTCGCAATGATCTACCTGAACTATGGCGATTACGAAGGCGCTTTCAATACCTTCAGGAGGATGGCTAATGCCCTGCCCGAAAGACATGCCATTATCCAGAGCGGGGCGCAGTACCTTTTATATTATGGACAGGTAGACCTTGCAGCAAAACTTCTCCAGGAGTAGGACTGGAACTCGTGGCTTCCGTCCGCCGCCGCGCTGGTATTCTGCCTGCACCCCGTCCAGACCGAGACCGTAATCTATCCCGCCGCAAGGAGCACGCTCCTTGTTTCCTGCCTTCTCCTCGCCTCGCTCTATTTTTATCTGAAATTCAAGGAGCATCATGGCAAGAGATGGCTTGGCCTGTTTCTCGCCGCCTACGCTCCGGCTCTCCTGACGTAGCCGAAGAAGGCCTCGACCGCCCGGACGAAGCTCCCCTCAGTCCCCGCCGCGTTAACCTCTTTACGGAACTCCGCCGCCCCGGTCATCCCGCGCGAATACCAGGCCGCGTGCTTCCGCATCACCTTCGCGGCGAACTCACCCCCGTGC
>JAKAHE010000047.1 GCA_021815285.1 Nitrospirota bacterium | reverse complement strand
TCAAGATAGGCGGCGGGATAATAATCCTCCTCATGGCCGTCTCCATGATGCAGGCGCGTTATATCCCCGCAAGGCAGACGGCGGAAGAATACCAGGAAGCGGAGGAGAAAAAGAGCATCGCCGTCGTGCCCATAGCCATGCCGCTACTGGCCGGCCCCGGCGCAATCTCGGCTGTAATAGTCTATTCGCAGTCTCCTTATGAACCCCTGCACATCGCCGTCATAGTGTTCATCTGCCTGCTGGTCGCCTTGCTGACCTGGGCGATCCTTCGCGCGGCGGGCAGAGTAAGCCGCGTCATGAGCAGGACTGCGATAAACGTCGTAACGCGCCTCATGGGGCTTCTGCTTGCGGCAATCTCCGTGGAACTCATCACCGGCGGCCTTGCCCAGATTTTCCCGGCCCTCCTGAAATAAGAAATATAAGCCCGACAATGCCTGAAAATCATAATTTGACAGGGCCGGCCTTTTTGTTAAACTAAAGATAACAAGAAAAAACTGTTATTCCTTGCGGCTGTCGGTTTCCCGAACAGCGACCTGTTCCACGAGATATTACCCCGGAAGTCCCCTGATTCCTCGCAGAAATCCGTTTCAAAACCTGCTGGCAACCGCAATCAAAACCTATGGAAATAATTACGCTCTGTCGCTCTGTCATGGCCTGTGAGTCGGCGGTGAGCGGCTTATGATGGATGGCGGGATGGATATAGCCTTCTTCGGGGCGAGCCGGCTTTCCGTATGCCAGACCGGCGCCGCGGCCTACTGCCACGGGATAATCCGCGCATTGCATGAGCGTGGCCACAGGATTACGTTTTATGAGCCGGGCGCGACGGCTGGCCAGGGGTACATTGACGGAAGCCAGCCGGTCGGCAGCCGACCTGCCGACCCGGAATGTGCCGCCGTGCTTGTATATCCGCCGAACGAAGAGGGGGCGCGCCGCGCGATTAAAATGGCGCGGGAGGCGGGTATACTGGTAAAGGTCTCCGGTGGCGCCCCGGGGCCGACAGACCGGCTTGACGCCTGGCTTGAAGAGGCCGTCCTGTCTGCAAAAAAGAACGGGGCAAGGGCCGTATTCTGGGATATGGACGCGCCGGCGACGCTTGAGCGACTGCGGCAGAATGATAAAGACCCCTTCCGGCGTCTTGTGCCGGAATACGATTATATATTCACTTACGGGGGCGGGACGCCAGCGATAAAGGGATACAGGGAGTTTGGCGCAAAGTCCTGCGTGCCGATATACAACGCGCTTGACCCGTCAGTGCATTACCCTGCGCCCTGCGACCCAAGGTTCCGGGCGGACATGTCTTTTCTCGGAAACCGTATTCCGGGCATGGAAGCCGCGGTGGAGGAGTTCTGCCTTCGCCCGGCGCGTATGCTTGGATATAAATCCTTTGTGCTGGGCGGAAACGGATGGGAAGGCAAGGCTAAGCCGCCGAACGTGCGTTACGTGGGGAGCGTCCAGGCGCGCGATCAGAACGCGTTCAACTGCTCCGCGAAAGCGGCGCTGAACGTCTGCCGGGCGAGCGCGGCGCCCGCAAGTTATATGCCGGCGGCGCGCGTATTCGATGCGGCGGGCGCGGGCGCATGCATTATAACCGACCCCTGGGACGGAATAGAGATGTTCCTCGAGCCAGGCAGAGAAATACTCGTGGCAAAAGACGGGGAAAAGGTGGCGGAGATACTTGCGTCGCTTAACCCGGACGACGCAAGGGAGGTAGGACAGGCTGCGCTTTCCAAGGTTCTGGCCCAGCATACCTATGCGCACCGCGCGGCGCAGTTCGAGATGGTCTTCGGCTAAGGGGGGCAGGGGGGTAATAAAATGCGTATAGTCATCCTCGGACATTCGATAACATCTTCCTGGGGCAACAGCCACGCCGTCGTCTATAGATGCCTGGCGAGAGAGCTTTCGGAGCTTGGGCATGAAGTCCTGTTCCTGGAACGGGAACTGCCGCAGCATGCAAAGAAGCGGGACATGCCAAGTCCGCCTTCCTGCCGCGCATGTCTCTATGGCTCCGTAGCTGAGTTGAAGAAGAAATATTTTGACGACATAAGGACTGCCGACTGTGTAATTGTAGGCTCTTATGTGCCGGAAGGCGCAAAGGTTGGCGAACTCATAACCTCCGCCGCAAGGGGTGTGACGGTCTTTTACGACCTGGATGCCCCGGTCACACTTGCGCGCCTCAATGAAGGGAGGTGCGGCTATCTGAACCGAAAGCTCATAAGGAACTATTCCATATACATGTCTTCCACGTCGGGGCCGATACTGGAGAGGTTCGAGCGGGAGTTCGGCTCTCCCATGGCCCGCCCCCTTTACTGTCCCGCCGACCCGGAGAACTACTACCCGGAGGCCGTAACGGATCGCCGCATCTGGGACATGGGATATATGGGGACGTACAGCCCCGACCGATGGAAACCGCTCGAAGAGCTTATGCTGAAGACCGCGAGGAAGCTCAAGACCAGGACGTTCGTTGTTGCAGGGCCGCAGTATCCGGAAGATATAACCTGGCCGGTCAACCTTCAGAGACTGGAATACCTGCCGCAGGACATGCACAGGAGATTCTACAATTCCCAGAGATTTACGTTGAATATCACCCGCGCCGACATGAAAAAGGCCGGATATTCCCCGCCCGGGCGCCTGTTCGAGGCGGCGGCATGCGGCACGCCTATCGTAAGCGACCTGTGGGAGGGCTTAAGCGAGATATTCGAGCCGGGAAGGGAGATTCTTATCTCGCGTTCCGCAGAGGAGACGATGGACTACCTGCTTTATACGCCGGAGCGGGAGCGGGTAAAACTGGGGATAAGGGCGAGGGAACGCGTACTCGGTTCCCATACCGCCGCGCACCGGGCGAAAGAACTTGAAAATTACATCCGCGAGGCGTCTGGCGCGACGAGACTTCCGAAGGCGGGGTAAAATCGGCGCTAAATAGTCGGCAGCTGCGACTCCGCCTTCTCCTTTAGCTCGCTCAGCATACCGGCGGTTATGTTCCTGAGCTTGGCCTCAGGCAGAAACATCATAAGCGGTTTCGGCCCCATGAATCTCTCCCTGCTCGTGACAAGCACCGCTCCTCCAAGGTTCGTAAACAGAAACTCGTGCTTTGCAAATAACCCGAATTTTCTGGCAGACCATACCACGCGGTCATGCTGCACGACACATTCCACCAGGGGTTTTATCGAGAGAGTCAGGATGCAAGGCCTGATTCTGAGCGACAGCCTCTGGCCCTCGGACATGAAATAGCCTTCCGGCTTTGCGTCCTCCCTCACGGACCGGCACCACTCGTTCCAGCAGGCGAGGTCGGTGAAGATGTCCCAGACGCGTTCCATCTCGGAGAATATAGTCACAGATTCGACTATTTCCATCGATTATATTATATCACACCCTGACCGGCATGAGCATGATGGGTATGCCCTGGTTGTAGAAATAGCGCTGGACGGCGAATATGGTGTAGTTGTGGAGCATTGCCGTGAATATGCCGGGGTTTGGAAAGACAAGCTGGCCGCCGAAGAAGGTGGAGTTCGGGAAGCGGTCTATGATATTGGGGGAGAGCTTGGATATTTCGCCTACGACGTCGGTCCCGAACGAGGAGAACCCTTCGGCGTAAATGCCGTGAGTGCGGGCGAGTTTCGTGTATTTTTCCAGGTCTTCGCCAACCCGCTTCTTAAGGGCGTCCAGCTCCTCGGAGCCCCTGAATGTGCCCGCATCTACCACGCCAACCTCAATAAAAGCGAAATTCCTGTATACTCCCCCGAACTGGCGCACTACGTTTAAGAACGTATGCAGGCCAAGTCCGTTGTAGCCGCTCACGAGCAGGATTGCCGTCTTTCCCGCCGGGTCAAAGGCGGGCGCGGGCGCCGCCGTTTTCGCAGGCGTCTCCTCCAGGCCGTATCCCGCCGCCTCGACCAGCGAGTCCAGCCTTTTTAGAAGCTTGGCGGTATTTTGATAATGGCTTTTTATGAGGAACGCAAGGCCGATAAGGACGCACGTTATGACTATCGTTATCCAGCCGCCTTCTGTGAATTTGAGCACTACGACCGTGACGAGTATGAATGTGGTCAGGGAAAACCCGAGCCCGTTTATAAACAGCTTCTTCCTCCAGTGCTCCGCCCTGCCGCGCTCAAGCCACCAGTGCCGCACCATGCCGAGCTGGGAGAGCGAGAATGTTATGAAGACGTTTATGGAGTAGAGCACGACGAGGAAATCGACAGAACCCCTGGCAATCGCCATCATCAGGAAGGCGGCGACGCCCATTATCAGGATGCCCTTTTGCGTGACGAGCCTGTCGGAGAAGGCCGCGAATTTCGTTGGAAACCACCTGTCGAGCGCCATGTTCGCCAGCACCCTGGGGCCGTCCAGAAAGCCCGTCTGGGCCGCGACAAGGAGCAGGATAGCCTCCGAGAGCAAGGTTACAATCATCAGGACATATCCACCCGTCCCCCAGCCCCTTGTGATGGATGCGTAGAGCACGGCGTTCAGCGTCTTGCCGGGCACGTGTTTCACGTCGTAGAGGAGGTAGGCTATCATCAGGCCCAGCACCATGAACGAAAGCGAAAAGGCCATGTACCTCATGGTATGTTTGCCGGTTTTTACTTTCGGCTCCCGGAGGATCGGAAGGCCGTTGCTTACCGCCTCGATGCCGGTATATGTGCCGGCGCCCATGCTGTATGCCCTGAGGATTAGGAATATCATTCCGAATGTTCCCAGGGCTGTCTGCGTATTGCGCATGTCGGTCTTTGTCGCCGCGAACATCGCGGGGAAATCGCCTGCGTTATGCGCGAACGCGTAGACGATGAAAAAGACGTGGGTGACGATGAATACCATGAACAGGGGCACAAGCGGCAGGACGGATTCCTTGACGCCCCGCATGTTCATTACGGTCATGAAGAAAAGCGCCGCGAAAGCGAAATAGAGCTTGTACGGAAGCCAGTCCGCCGGGAGGAAACTGAATATATAGTCCGCGCCGGAGGCTATGGAGAGAGTAATTGTAAGGACGTAGTCTATCAAAAGGGCGGAACCGGACAACATTCCCGCGGTGGGGGAAAGAAGCTTTGTCGCAACGAGGTATCCGCCGCCGCCCGTGGGGAAAAGCTCTATTATCTGCGAGTAGCTGGTGCTGATTACGAATACCGTGATGACGGAGGCGATGGCCACGAAGACGGCAAGATGGACATTGCCCTCGAGGGCGCGGAATGCCTCTTCCGGGCCGTAGGACGAAGACGAAAGCCCGTCCGCGCCCAGCCCTACCCAGGCGAAGAACGCTATCAGAGAGACGTTGTGGAAGATGCGCGGGTCGTAAATATCGCGCGCGCCGCCTATGACGATTCTTTTCAGGCGCTCGAGCATGGGATTATTATGCCTCCAAAAAATAAAAGCCGCCGGGCGAACCGGCGGCTCTCTGCACGGGCGCGGATGCGCCCTCACGTGCTGCCCTGGTTGCTCTCCAAATGCCTGCGAGGTTAGCTGTCGGGCTCAGGCTTGGCAGTGCCTTATCCCATCGAAGCGCCCGGATAAATCTGGCGGGCTGTGAAGGGAATTCGCCCCGTGTATCCTTTGGTTCCCCCGCATCCGTCCGGGCTTGGAGTTTCTGCCGGCTGGCACGTTGTTGACAAGACCAGGTCTTGCCTGTAGCCGGTTTATGGCCCCACCCGGGGATTTAGGCCGCAATCTTTTTAGAGGAAAGTAAAATAATCCCGTTTTACCGGGTTGTCAAGGAAATTTTAAAACGTCATCACCTCCCTGTCCATGGCGAGATCCACAAGCGTCTGCGCGCCGGCTATCTCGGTGTTGGGCAGGAGGTCTTCCGGGCCTATGTCGAACTGTTTTGCGCACGGGGTGCAGACGTAGAACTTCTGCTCCATCTCCACCAGCGTGGCCAGGAGGTCCTTTATGGGCGGAAACGCCTTCTGTTCCTTTATTGTCTCCGCAAAGCCCTTCTTGACCAGAAGCGCTCCCTCGTTTATGGTGAATACGATTACGTCCACGCCGCTCGCGGCTGCGGTGCTCGCTATCGCAAGAGCGGCCCCCGCGCGCTCCGGGGCGTCAAAGGAGTGAGTGGCGATTATAAGCAGTTTTTTGTCCATTTTTACACCTCCAGTTGTTCTGGTATTTATAATTTTAGCTTTTATACATTATTATTGAAGATGCTGTCAATAGAAATGGTTGACTATCGCCGATATTAAAAATAGAATGGGTAGATATGCCTGACAAATATCTGACCGTAATCGGCGGAGGGCTTGCGGGGACGGAGGCGGCCTGGGCGGCGGCGAGACGGGGGGTGAGGGTGCGGCTGTTAGAGATGCGGCCCCGCGTAATGACCCCGGCGCACAAGACCGGGCGTCTGGCGGAGCTGGTATGCTCGAACTCCCTGCGCTCTTCGGACATGCATAACGCCGTCGGCCTCCTGAAGGAGGAGATGCGGCGGATGGGGTCGCTCGTCATGGAGGCGGCGGACAGAACGGCCGTCCCGGCCGGAAGCGCCCTCGCCGTAGACAGGGAGGCATTCGCCGCGTACATAACCGAAGCCGTCGAGGCCCATCCCGGAATAGAGGTAATCCGGGAAGAGATAACGGCGATTCCGGAGCCTGTGGCGGTAATCGCCACAGGGCCTCTTACGTCCGACAGGATGGCGGACGCAATCGGGGCCATGACGGGGGCGGAACACCTGCATTTCTACGACGCCATCGCGCCCATAATCGATGCGGATTCCGTGGACATGGGCGTCGCCTTCCGGGCGTCGCGCTACGGCAAGGGCGGGGACGATTACGTCAACTGCCCCATGACGAAGGAAGAATACAACGCCTTCTACGATGCTTTGATGGGCGCCGAGAAGGTTCCTTTGCGCGAGTTCGAGAGCATGCGCTGCTTCGAGGGCTGCATGCCCATCGAGACCATGGCGGAGCGCGGGAGGGAGACGCTGGCGCACGGCCCGATGAAGCCTGTGGGGATAACGGACCCGAAGACGGGGGCGCGGCCTTACGCTGTGGTTCAGCTGAGGCAGGAGGACTTCGAGGGGACGGCGTATAATATCGTCGGGTTCCAGACGAGGCTGAAATGGCCGGAGCAGGGGCGCGTTTTCCGCATGATTCCGGGGCTTGGGGGAGTGAAATTTTTAAGATACGGGAGCCTGCACAGAAACACTTTTATAAACGGGCCGGTGTTCCTTGAACCTACTCTTGAGCTTAAAGGCCGCCCCGGCCTTTTTATGGCGGGCCAGGCGTCGGGCGTGGAAGGATATGTCGAGTCTTCCGCGACGGGAATACTGGCAGGGATTAACGCGGCCCGTATTATCAAAGGGTTACCGCCGATTGCGCCGCCGGATACTACTGCGCACGGCGCGCTTGTCACGCACCTGACAAAGACCGACCCGGCCCGGTTTCAGCCGACGAACGTCATATTTTCCCTGTTCCCGCCGCTTGAGAGGAAGGTGCGGAAAAAGGATGAACGGCGCGAACTTCTGGCTGAAAGGGCGCTTAGCGACCTTGAGTCCTGGAAATCTGGGTTGGAAGAGAATGGCTGACTATCTTTCGGAATTTCTTGACTATCTGCGATACGAAAAAGGCGCGTCCGAAAACACGGTCGTCGGCTACGAAAACGACATCCGGCAGTTCATGGAATACCTGAAAGGGGCGGGAGGCGCGGAGCCGGACTTGCCCTCGGCGGATAACATGGACGTCCGCGGGTTCCTGGCGCACCTGGTGAAGCGCGGGATTAAAAAATCCTCCGCGCAGAGGAAGGCGGCGTCGATAAGGAGCCTGTATCGATACCTGTTCAGGGAAGGGCTTATCGAGAAAAACCCGGCCAAGCTTGTTGCCACGCCGAAGAAAGAGAAGACACAGCCGATAGCGCTTTCGGTGGACGACGCGGTAATGCTTGTGGAGGCGCCGGGCTGCGACAGGCTGTCCGGCCTGCGGGACAGGGCGATACTCGAAGTGTTTTATTCGGCGGGTATCCGCATATCGGAGCTTGCGGGCCTTGACCGCGAGCAGGTAGACATGCCTCAGGGCCTGGCAAAGGTAACGGGAAAGGGAAACAAGGAGCGGTTCGTGCCGCTCGGGAAAAAGGCGGTGGAGGCCCTGTCGGAATATATCGCCGCGTCGGACTCAGCGCGCGGGGCTGCGGCCTCGCCATGCCCGCTATTCCTTAACAACAGGGGTGAAAGATTAAGCGTCCGGGGTATTCGCCGCGTGGTTATGAAATACGTACGCGAGAAGCATATTCCCGGAAACGTGTCCCCGCATACCCTAAGGCATACCTTCGCCACGCACCTCCTGGGGGCGGGCGCCGACCTCAGGTCCATACAGGAGATGCTCGGGCACGCCTCGCTCTCGACTACGCAGAAGTATACGCATCTCGACATGGAGAAGCTTATGGAGGTATACGACAAGGCCCATCCGAGGGCGAAAGGATAACATGGAAAACATGCACGGAACAACGATACTCTGTGTCCGCAGGGACGGCCATGTCTCCATCGGCGGAGACGGGCAGGTCACGATGGGCCAGACGGTCATGAAACACAATGCAAGGAAGATACGGAAGCTGTATAATAATACGATACTGGCCGGGTTCGCAGGCGCTACCGCAGACGCCTTCACGCTTATAGAGAAGTTCGAGGGCAAAATAGAGGAATACCACGGCAACATCGCGCGCGCGGCCGTCGAGCTTGCGAAGGAATGGCGGACCAGCAAAATGCTGCGCCAGCTTGAGGCGCTTTTGATTGTCGCGGACAAGGAACATACGTTCATTATCTCCGGGACGGGAGACGTCATAGAGCCGGAGGACGGCATAGCAGCGATAGGCTCCGGCGGCGCGTACGCGCAAGCCGCGGCCCAGGCGCTTTTCAGACATTCCTCGCTCGACGCGCAGGGCATAGTGAAAGAGGCGATGGAGATTGCGTCGAGGATATGCATATACACGAACTCAAACATACTGATAGAGGAGTTATAGAAATGCGGGAGCTGACCCCCAGGGAAGTAGTCGCGGAACTGGATAAATATATAATAGGCCAGAATAACGCCAAGCGCGCGGTGGCCGTCGCGCTTCGGACGAGGTGGCGCAGGCAGCGCCTGCCGGAAGAACTCCGGGACGAAGTAGTGCCGAAAAATATAATAATGATAGGCTCCACGGGAGTCGGCAAGACGGAGATTGCCCGCCGCCTTGCGAAGCTTGTGGACGCTCCGTTTGTAAAGGTGGAGGCCTCCAAATTCACGGAGGTCGGCTATGTAGGCCGGGACGTCGAGTCCAT
The DNA here is from genome assembly GCA_021815285.1 of Nitrospirota bacterium. Classification (GTDB taxonomy): domain Bacteria; phylum Nitrospirota; class JACRHJ01; order JACRHJ01; family JACRHJ01; genus JAKAHE01. Next base: position 2,660 of record JAKAHE010000047.1, on the reverse strand, counting down.
AATCCGGGACATCACGGAGCAGTCCGTTGCTATGGTGCGCTCAGAGCATTCTGATGCCGTCATGGAGAAGGCTCGCGCCGCCGCCGAGGAACGGGTGCTTGACGCTCTTCTTCCAAGACGCAGGAGCGATACCGGGCTTGGGTTTCGGGAGTCGTACGACCCGGCGGAAAGGATGCCGATAGACCGGTTCAAGGAAGAAGAGGCTCTGGAGGGAGAGCCTGCAAGGGGTCGTGAGGCGGAAAGCGCCACAAGAGAAAAATTCAGGAAAATGTTAAGAGACGGAAAGCTCAATGACCGTGTAATCGAACTGGAAATCAAGGAGAAAGGCGGAATGCCGCTCGGCGTAATCTCCAACATCGGCATGGAGGAGCTTGAGATAAGCCTCAAGGAGATGATGGGGAACATGTTCCCGGAGAAGACCAAACGAAGAAGCCTGAAGGTCCCGGAGGCGATGAAGGTCCTGACGCAGGAGGAGGCGTCCAGGCTTATCGACATGGACAAGGTGGCGAAGGAAGCCATATCTCGCGTGGAGCAGTCTGGCATTGTCTTCGTGGACGAGATAGACAAGGTGGCGGGCCGCGAATCGGGAGGCGGGGGCGGGCCGGACGTCTCGCGCGAGGGTGTGCAGAGAGACCTCCTCCCGATAATCGAAGGCTCGACGGTAAACACGAAGCACGGCCCGGTGCATACGGACCATATACTATTTATCGCCGCCGGGGCGTTCCATGTCTCGAAGCCGTCGGACTTAATCCCGGAGCTCCAGGGCCGCTTCCCCATACGCGTGGAACTGGACAACTTGACTGAAGACGATTTCGTCCGGATACTCACGGAGCCGAAGAACGCGCTGATCCGCCAGTATGTCGGCCTTCTCGGCACCGAGGGGCTGGACGTGGAGTTTACTGACGACGCCGTCAGGGAGATTGCGAAGATTGCGGCGTCCGTCAATAGCCGCACGGAGAATATCGGCGCGAGGCGCCTGTATACCGTGATGGAGAGGCTCCTCGAAGAAGTGAGCTTTCACGCGCCGGACGCGGCGCAGAAAAAAATAACGGTTAACGCGGAATACGTGAAAAAACAGCTTGCCGACATCACAAAGGACGAGGACTTGAGCAGGTTCATATTATGAAAAAACTGATTGAAAAGGCCGAGATACTGATGGAGGCCCTGCCGTATATAAAGAACTTCTACGGCAGGACCATAGTGATAAAATACGGCGGACACGCGATGGCGGACGACGAGCTTAAAAAATCGTTTGCCAAGGACGTCGTCCTGATGAAATACATCGGCTTAAATCCCGTCATTGTCCACGGCGGCGGGCCGCAAATATCAAGGACTATGGAGAAGATGGGTCTTACGCCGAAGTTCGTCTCCGGCTATAGGGTAACGGATTCCGAGACGATGGACATAGTGGAAATGGTGCTCGGCGGGGCTATAAACAAGGAAATCGTTAATCTAATAAACTCAAACGGAGGGCGCGCGGCGGGCCTTACCGGCAAGGACGGCGGGCTTATAAAGGCGAAAAAGAAATTCCTGAAAGGCACTTCGCCTGAGACCGGGGCGCCGGAGATCATAGACGCGGGGCACTTGGGAGAAGTTGAGAACGTGGATTCGGCGATACTGTCCGCCCTGGAGAAGGGCGGGTTTATTCCCGTTATCGCGCCCGTCGGCGTGGGCGAGAAGGGCGAGACATATAACATAAACGCGGACCTTGTCGCCGGAGCGGTTGCGGCGGCGCTCTCCGCCTCGAAGCTCATCCTGCTCACGGATGTCGAGGGTATACTGGACTCGGACGGCCAGCTGATCTCCGCGCTGACGAAGGCCCAGGTGGAGAAACTGATTAAGAAAAAGGTGATCTCCGGCGGGATGCTCCCGAAGGTCGCGGCGTGTTTCGACGCCCTCGGCGGCAAGGTCGGGAAGGTCCACGTCGTGGACGGGCGCGTTCCGCACGCGCTTCTCCTGGAGATATTTACGGACAAAGGCATCGGGACGGAAATATCGATGTAGAAAAAATTTCCCCTTTTCTTGACAGATTGCCTTCTCCCGGCTATACTTCATCCCCAAACCCGTAAGGCCATACCATTCCGTAAGGCTGTTTCCCCTGAATATTCAATACGATAGCGAGGCTGAAAATGACCCTGAAAGAGAGGCTTAACTCAGACATGAAGGAGGCGCTAAAGGCCCACGAAACGGCCCGGCTCTCCGCGATAAGGATGATTATCTCCGCCTACAGGAACAAGGAGATAGATTCGCGCAAGGACCTTGATGACGAAGGGATTCTCTCCGTGCTCTCCACGGCGGCGAAACAGCGCCGGGAGTCCATAGAGCAGTATGAAAAGGCCGGTCGGAAGGATTTGGTGGACAAGGAGACGGCGGAACTAAACGTCATACAGTCCTATATGCCGCAGCAGATGGGCAGGGAGGAGATAGAGGCCCTGGTGAAGGAAGCGGTCTCCGAATCCGGGGCGAAAGGGCCTGCCGACATGGGCAAGGTGATGAAGGTCCTGATGCCCAAGGTCAAGGGCCGCGCGGACGGAAGGCTCGTGAACGAACTGGTAAAGGCCGCCTTGGGCGGATGATGGACGAACACGCTCTAAGAGTCCTTGAGTTCCATAAAGTAATCGAGGCCGTATCCGCCCGGGCGGTATCGGAACCGGGGCGGG
>JAKAHE010000046.1 GCA_021815285.1 Nitrospirota bacterium | reverse complement strand
CAGCATAGTGCATAACCCCAACGAGTTCATATTCGATTTCGCTGCGGTTCTGCCGGGTAAGGATGCCGCCGTCGTGCGTGCGCGGATTATAACCAATCCTGTGCATGCGAAGCAGTTTCTTGCCGCGCTCGCGGAGAATATCGCCGGGTATGAGAGGCAGTTCGGAGAGATACAGTCGCCACTTCAGATGCCCGGGCAGAAGACCACGGTGCATTAGGCCGGGGCCGGGAATAAACGGGCGGTTTTTTGTTCCCGTTCCATACAGATTTCACGGAGGTTTTAAATGTTCTTTCCTCAATACCGCGCGAGGAGGATGCGCTCGAACGAAACGATAAGGAGGATAGTGCGCGAGACTGCGCTTTCACCGGACGATTTCATCTATCCTCTATTCGTTGCGCACGGGAAGAACGTCAAGAAGGAAATATCCTCGATGCCGGGGAATTTCCAGCAGTCCGTGGATAACATCGTGCGGGATGCAAAAGAGACGTTCTCGCTTGGCATCCCCGCCGTGCTCCTTTTCGGAATCCCGGAGACCAAGGACTCGCGTGGCTCCGAGGCGTACGCCGAAGACGGCATAGTCCAGCAGGCCGTGCGCGCGATAAAGGACGCCGTGCCGGATCTCATGGTGGTAACGGACGTCTGCCTGTGCGAATATACCGACCACGGTCATTGCGGAATTGTCGAGAACGGCGAGATATTGAACGACCCGACCGTCGAACTGCTCTGCAAGGAGGCGCTTTCCCATGCAAGGGCGGGCGCGGACATCGTCGCTCCATCCGACATGATGGACGGGCGCGTGGGCGCAATACGCGAGGCTCTCGACGACTCCGGATTCTCCGGCACGCCCATAATGTCTTATGCCGTTAAATACGCCTCGTCTTTTTACGGGCCTTTCCGCGAGGCCGCCGAATCCACCCCCGCGTACGGCGACAGGCGCAGCCACCAGATGGACCCCGCCAACGCGCGCGAGGCCCTGCGCGAGGCGGAGCTCGACATCGACGAAGGCGCGGACATTGTCATGGTAAAGCCGGCGCTGCCTTATCTCGACATAATCTGCCGCCTGCGCGATAATACCGACCTCCCAATCGCGGCGTATAACGTCTCGGGCGAGTTCTCCATGATAAAGGCGGCGGAGAAGCTCGGCTGGATGGACGGCAGGCGCGCCATGATGGAATCTCTCATCGGCATAAAACGCGCGGGGGCGGACATAATAATAACGTATTTCGCCAAAGAGGCGGCGGAGATATTAAACCGGTAAAAGATAAGCTGTTCCACTTTTATTTGGTTACTTTCTTTTCTTGTGAAAAGAAAGTAACGGTGTCTTGACCAGATACGACATCACAATAAACGGACGCAGCGTCCGATACTACGAAGGCGGCAATGGAAAGCCGCTCCTGCTCCTGCACGGCGCTGGCGCAACCGCAAAGCTCTGGCACCGCCAGTCCGGCGCTCTCTCCGGGCGCTTCAGGGTGATAGTTCCAGACCTGCCGGGCTTCGGCGGCTCCGCGCGCGGCCCGGAGATACAAAGCGTCCGGGATTATGCGCGTTTCCTGTTCCAATTCCTCAGGTTTTTAAAAATCGACAGCGTATCCGTTCTCGGAAGCTCCATGGGCGGCTGGGCCGCGCTGTGGCTGGCGGCTGAATATCCGGAGCTTGTCGAGCGGCTGGCGCTTGTCTCTCCCGCAGGCGTATACAGGCCTGGCAGTATGCCGATGACGGTGGACGAAGTCCTGCGGGAGGTGGAAAATTATTACAGGAGTGTTTCCGGGGGGCCGCTTTCAGCCGCGGCCTCCGGCGAATTGGCAAAGGCCGTCGATACGATAAAGAGTATGCGCGAAGCCGGAGGTCTTATCCCGGACGTCGAGCCGGAACTCCCGAAGATAAAGGCGCCGACGCTTGTAATCTGGGGCAGCGGGGACAGGGTAATCCCGCCTTCGTATGCGGAAATATTCGCCCGCGCGATACCCGGCGCGCGTCTCAGGATAATGGAGGGCGCCGGACATCTGCCCTACGTGGACAGGCCGGAAGAATTCAACGAGATAGCAACAAGTTTTTTTGAAGGGCGCTGAGTAATGAACACGAAAAGGATCATTCTCGCCTCCGCATCGCCGCGCCGGCGTGAGCTTCTTAAGCTCGCCGGGATACCCTTCAGGGTCGAACCAGCCCATGCGGATGAATCCCCCCTGCCGGGCGAGCCGCCCAGGGAGCACGTAAGACGCCTTGCGATACTGAAGGCGCAGACAATCGCGGCGAGGCACAGAAAGGGAGTGGTGCTGGGTGCGGATACGGTCGTGGTGGTGGACGGTATGATTTTTGGCAAACCCGCGTCGAAAGCAGAGGCGATACGGATGCTGAAGCTTATCTCCGGGAGAACTCACGAAGTCCTGACGGGGATAGCCATTGCCGATGCCGGGACTGGGCGCATAGCGAGCGCCGTCGAGAGGACGGCGGTCACCGTGAAGCCTCTCTCCGGAAGCGAGATAGACGACTATGTGAAAACGGGGGAGCCGATGGACAAGGCCGGGGCCTACGGGATACAGGGGCTTTTTTCGGTATACGTAAGCGGTATACGCGGATGTTTTTTCAACGTCGTGGGGCTTCCTCTCCCGCGCCTCTCCGAGCTTATAAAAGAATGTTTATAATCAAGGAGCGTTTATGAAAGTAGCCGTCTCAGGGATAACGCCTCCGGGATGCGCGATAGCGGCCCTGCTCTCCGAGGCGGGCGAAGAAGTATGCCTGCTGGGCCCTCCGGAAAAGATAGAGCGGGTCTACGAAAAAATTCTTACGGTGCGCCAGGTCTGGGACGGGAGGGTAATATCTGTGGATGTCGATATGTCGCCTTATCCGCCTTTTGCGCCGGACATACTCGTATTGGCGGAAAGGGTGCAGGATACGCTCTCTGCGGCGGAGAGGCTCCTGCCCTATTGCCGCGAGGCGACGGTCGCTACGATACAGGAAGGCACAAAGACGGAGCAGATAGTGGCCCGCGTATTCCCCAGGGATAATATCGTCACATGCGTCCTTACGCTCGGAGCGAACTGCGCCGTCCCAGGGGAGGTGACGATAAACTTCAAGGGCTACATGGTAATCGGCAAGGCCTACGACGCTCCCGGCTGGCGCGAGGACATGGTGGCGAATCTCATGTCCAAGGCCTTCAGCACACGCCTCGGTAAAAAAATAGCGCACTTCAACTGCACGCGTCTCCTGCTGAACCTGCCGTACTGCATCCCCGGCATAATAGGCGAGACGGTGCAGAACACGTTCGCGGACCCGGAGATGGCCGAGGCGGCTGTCCTGCTCCTCAAGGAGGGCATGAAGATAATAAGGAAGGCGGAGGTGCACATCGAGACGCTGCCGGACATGGACGACAAAAGCCTCCACGACCTTATCGACGCGCCCCTGCACGAAGCATCCCGGAAGTTCATGGAAGCGGTGGCGTCGCTCTCAAGGTGTCCCTGCGAGGGGCCGGTGCTCGGGAGCATCGAGAACGGGGAGACTTCGGAGATAGACTACCAGAACGGCGAGCTTGTGAAGATAGCCAAGGCACTCGGGCGAGACGCGCCTTTAAACGAACTGATGGTGAGGCTTGTCCATCACGTGGAGAAGACCTGGAGATTCATGACGAAAGAGGAGTTCCTGGCCTGCGTCAGAAAAGCAGCGCCTCGCCAAGCGCCACAGCAAGGACTATAAGCTCCGGCGCCAGCATGATCCTGAAAATCGGGAAAATGTCGGACTTGAAATAATCCTTCGTGAGCACCAGGCACAGATGTACCGGCGAGAACATGATGCCTGCGAAACCGGCGGCGTATGCGAATGCGAGCATCCCTAAGTCCACATGCGTTCCGCCGATCAGCGGGACGACCATCGGGAAGGTTATCCCGACGTATGCGAGGGTAATCCCGGTTATCATCCCTACCAGGAACGGCAGGAAAAAGATTATCGCAAGCACGGGTATGCCCTCCGCCCTGAAAAACCCAGGCAGAGTCCTGACCGCGCCTGAGTCCTGCATCACGGCGCTGAATACCACAACGCCCCATACCAGCAGCAGGCTTTTCCATGTGATGCTTTCCCTGAATGTGCGGTAAACCTTCTTGATGCCGTATCTGAAATAAACAAATAAGCCCGCGACCACTACTCCCAGGGCTATCGCTATGTCGATCTTGAAGACCATTACGAGTATCATCACCACGAGTATAGGCGAGAAAGTAACCGCGAGAGTCCGGATGTCCTGAGATTTTGTAACGCCGGAAACCGCCTCCCCGCCGCCGTTTCCGGACGTATAATGTCTACCCCTGCCCACTCCCCGGAATGCAAACAGCGCCCCCGTCAGAAGGACCGTGAGCGTAAGGAATATCTGGTGCAGGAAGATGGATTCCATCCGCGCGCCGGACATGTGGACAAGCAGGAGAAAGCCGGGGTAGAGCGGGGATATATACTCCCAGATGTGCCGGAACCAGTAGTTTATGAAACTCTTCCGCCTGGGCGAGATGTTTTCGCCCTCGGACGTGGACTGCACCATCGGCGCGGAGAAATACGCCCCGCCGGCGGACGGGAGTATGCCGACTATCGCGGGCATGAGCGCCATGACGATGCGCTGGTCCCCGGAGAGGCGCTTTAGTGATTCCACCATTTTCTTAAGCGTCTCGGTCGTGCGGAGCTGGTTCTCCAGCACCATGATGAGAGCGAATGCGGCGATAAGGGAATCGGCCTCAATATCTATGCTGGCGTGCCATGCGGAAACAAGGATGGCAAGTGGAGTCATGCGCATCAGGAGGCCCAGGACTGCTGCCCCGATTAACATAACGCCCCCCAGATGCCATTTGAACTTCAGGAGGGTTATTATAAGACCGAAAACGAGAAGGATTTTTAAAAGGTCATGCAACTTCTTAAAGCTCCCTGTACTCCACGGCCTGGTCCTTGCCGCGTTTCTTGGCCTCGTAAAGCGCCTTGTCAGCGTGCTTCATCAGTTCCATTTTTTTCTGTGAGTCCTTGGGGTAGTTCGATATGCCGATGCTGACGGTCAGGGCGCCTTTTCCTTTCATCAGTGATGCGGACTTATCCTTTATGTGCTTTCTTATCCTGTTTGCGAGGGCCAGCGCCTGGGCGGATTCCACCTTGGGCAGTATTATGGCGAACTCCTCGCCGCCGTAGCGCGCGGCGGTGTCCGATGTGCGTATGGATGATTTAAGTATCTCCGCGAGCTTCTCCAGCGCCCTGTCGCCGAATGTATGGCCGTGCGTGTCGTTTATCTTCTTGAAGTCGTCGATGTCTATCATCATCACCGAGAAGGTTTCGTTGTACCTGGCCGCGCGACCAACCTCCCTGCCGAGCTGCTGCTGCAAGTAGCGGTGGTTGAAGAGCCCCGTCAGCCCGTCCGTAACGGCCAGCTTGCTCGTCCTGGCGTGGAGCCTCGCGTGGTCTATGCTCATTGCCGCGAACGAGGAGAGGATGGACAGGAGCTCAAGGTCGTTCTTGCCGAATCGCCTCGTCGTGAAATCATCGACATACAGTATGCCGATAATCTCGTCTTTTGAAAGCAGTGGCACGCAGATTACCGACTTTATGCCTTCGCTTATAGCGACGGGGTTCGTAAAAAACTCCTTTTTAGCCACGTCCGATATGACAACAGGCTTATCGGATTTCAGTATCGTGTCCGTGAGCCCGCCCTGGCGCACCTTCCACTTGGTGTTTCCGATAAAACCCTTCGAGAATCCCCTGTGGGCGTGCATCTCCAGTTCATGCCTGGCCTTGTTGTAAAGGGCGATGCTGCCCGCGCTCGTTTTTGTAAGCTTCATGGCGCTTTTCAGTATTGCCTCAAGAACCTGGTCGAGGTTCAGGGTAGAGACAACGAGGCGCGCTACCTGAAGGAGGTCGAGAAGTTCCTTTACGTTTGCGTCATTCGCATGTTTTTCCATGTGTCATGCACATCCTCTCAAACCCTCCGCCATCCAGGAAGAGGGATAATATCAACTCGCATAAAACGGCTGATTATAACCGTTTGCCGGACGGATTTCAATGGTTTTCACAGGAGGATATTGTCAATCAGCCTTGTCTTCCCGATGCGCGCGGCGACGGCCAGAACAGCGCCCGTCTGAATCTGCCGAAGCGGGGCCAGCGTCTCCGCGTCCGAAACCTCCGCATATTCTATATTCACCATCGGCTCGCCGCCTATGACCTCCCGCACCTTAGCGGCAATAACCCCGGCGCTTCTCTCTCCGGTGTTATATAGCTTCCCGGCCTCCGAGAGCGCCTTGTAGATTACCGGGGCGGCGGCGCGCTCAGGCCCGGAGAGATATGCGTTGCGCGAACTCATGGCAAGGCCGTCCGGATCGCGCACCGTCGGCATGACGACTACCTCCATGTCAAGGTTCAAATCCCGCGTCATGCGCCGTATCACGACGGTCTGCTGGTAATCCTTCTGTCCGAAGTAGGCCCGGTCGGGCATGACGGCGTTGAAGAGTTTCAGGACGACCGTAGCCACTCCCCGGAAATGTCCGGGACGCCTGATTCCCTCCATGACATCCGTTACGCCCGCGACATCTACATGCGTGGAAAAACCGTCCGGATACATCTCGCCGGCGTCCGGGACAAAAACGGCGTCAACGCGGGCCTTCTCGCATTTCTCAAGGTCGCCGTCCATGTCGCGCGGATATGCCGCGAAGTCTTCCGAAGGCCCGAACTGTGTAGGATTTACGAATATCGAAAGGACGGATTTCGCGTTTTTGGCTTTAGCCTCCCGCGCGAGCGACATATGCCCTTCGTGCAGGTATCCCATCGTAGGGACGAAGCCTATCGTCTCTCCGGTGGAGCGGGCTTCGCAAGAAAATGCCTGCATCTCGGAGATGGATTTAATGATTTTCATGCAGCCCTTCCAGTATCTCCTGCACCGTCTTTTTCAATACCGGGTGGTATGCGTCCGGGGCGATGTCGGAGAGCGGTCTCAGGACAAACTCCCTCTCGTGCATCAGGGGGTGCGGAACTGTGAGCTCCGCGGTCTGTATTATATCTTCGCCGTAGAGCAGGACGTCGAGGTCTATCGTCCGTGGCCCCCACTTCACCGTCCGGACCCGGCCAAGCGCATTCTCGATATTTCTGCACACGGCGAGAAGCCCGGGCGGGAAAAGGGCCGTATAAACTTCCGCGACAGCGTTTATGAACTTCCCCTGCGGCACGTCTCCCACCGGCTCCGTCTCGTAAAACGGGGAAAGTTTCACCACCCTTATCCCCGGAGACTTCTCCAGCATCCCTACGGCCTTTTGTATATTCTCCTTGCGGTTTCCAAGATTGGAGCCGAGCCCGATATACGCCTTCATGGCCAAATTACAGCACGAAAAATGTCTAAAGTCAATGAAACCTGTGAACCCGTGGTTCCGTCTTTTTCTTTTGACTTGGCAACGCCCGTGGTGCTATTCTTTAAACTTTAGGGTATGCTATGATACTTGTAGTCTTTGCCACAGAGCCTGAAGCCGCGCCGTTCATGGAAGGCGAGGCCTGGGAGCAGGAAAATACCGGGCTCAAGCCGATTTTCAGAAGCGCCTCCGGCAAAACGGATGTTCTAATCTCGGGCATGGGGCAGGTAAATACCGCACAGGCGTTGACGGCTTATTTCGAGAAAAACCCCCGGCCTGAATTAGTCATTATGGGCGGTATAGCGGGCGCGTTTGCGGGCAGTGGCGCCATGGTCGGGGATGTATGTTTTGCGACGGAAGAGATATATGCGGATACCGGCATACATTCTCCGGAAGGCTTCACAGGCGTTGAGAAAACCGGTATCCCGCTTGTGGAAGCGGGAGACATGAAATACTATAACCGCTTTCCGGTCCGCGATTTATTCTGTAAAATCACAGAGTTAAGATTTACTTTTAAAATTATTTCCGGCCCTTTCGCAACAGTATCAGCCGTCTCCGGGACGGATAAAGCCGCCGCCCGGATTGAAGAGGCCTGGAATCCACTGTGCGAGAACATGGAGGGCGCGGCTGCTGCGCACGTCTCGCTTATGTACGGCGTGCCGTTCGTTGAGGCGCGCGGTATAAGCAATATGGTGGAAGACCGTGACCGCGCCCGGTGGGATATTCCAATGGCCTGCGCCAACTGCGCGGCTGTTATCAGGAAGCTTATGGAGAAAATATGAACACGCTTACGCTCGGATATTCGCCATGCCCCAATGACACATTCATATTCTACGCCCTGACACACGGCAGGATACCCGCGAACTTTGCCGTGCGCGAAATACTTGAAGACGTGGAGTCGCTGAACTCTCGCGCAATGGCAGGCAGACCGGCTTCAACCGGCGAAACGGCGGCCAATGCCGGAATGCCCGCGGCTGGAGAGATGCTCGACCTCACCAAAATATCTTTCCATGCGGCGGCATATCTCCTGGATAATTACTGCCTGCTTCGCTCAGGCGGCGCGCTCGGCAGGGGATGCGGGCCGCTCGTCGTCTCCAGGGACTACTCGGACATCGAGGACGTACGCGGCAGGAGCATCGCCATTCCTGGCCGCTACACCACGGCGCAGCTCCTCCTGATGCTCTACGGGCGCGGGTTCGATGACGTCCGCGTAATGCAGTTCGACAGGATAATGCCGGCGGTCGCAGGCGGAGATGTTGACGCGGGGCTTATAATACACGAGGGCCGGTTCACGTATCAGAATTACGGACTTAAGAAACTCCTCGACCTGGGCGAGTGGTGGGAGAAAGAGACAGGCGCTCCAATCCCGCTCGGCTGCATCCTGGCAAAGAGGTCTCTCGGGAAGGAAACCGTCATGGCCGTAGAAGACGCAATCCGCCGGAGCATAATCTACGCGCGCGAGAACAGGGCGGAATGCACGGGCTACATCAAGGCGCACGCCCAGGAGATGGATGACTCCGTAATAGACGGCCACATATCGCTTTACGTCAATTCATTCTCTGACGATTTCGGCGAGGAGGGCGTCCGCGCCATAGAAAAACTCTTCTCCATGGCATCCGAGGCAGGCGTTATTCCCGCAAAACGCGCCCCGCTGTTTTTCTGATAAACAAGATGAAGTTCCAAACTTTCAGAGCGCTCAGGCACAGGAACTTCCGCCTCTTCCTGTCCGGACAGGCCATCTCGCTTGGCGGCACGTGGATGCAGTCGATGGCTCAGGGGTGGCTCGTTCTTAAGCTGACGAACTCGGCTTTCTATCTCTCGCTTGCCCAGGCGATGAGCTCGCTCCCCATACTTTTTTTCTCGCTCGCGGGAGGGGTTGTAGCGGACAGGATTAACAAACGGAGACTTCTGCTGATTACCCAGACCTCTTCGCTTGTGCTCGCGGCCATCCTCGGCGTGCTGGTGAGCCTGGGGGTGGTCAGGTTCTGGCACGTCCTGCTTCTTGCGGGGTGCCTTGGCGTGGTGAACGCCTTCGACATGCCCGGCAGACAGTCGTTCATAATCGAGATGGTGGGGCGCGAAGATCTTATGAACGGCATAGCGCTCAACTCCGCAGTATTCAACGGCGCGCGTATCGTCGGCCCATCCGCTGCCGGGTTTCTTATAAGCGCGGTGGGAATAGCCCTGTGTTTTTATCTGAACGCGCTTTCGTTTTTTGCGATTATCTTCATGCTGGCCATCATGCGCTTCGAGAAGCCCAAAGAAAAGCCGAAGCCGCGCCCGATGCTTAAAGAGCTGCGCGAGGGCCTGGTCTACGTAAAAAGGACGCCGGTCGTAAAGCATTTCATCCTCTTCATCTCAATAACGAGCCTGTTTATGATCCCTTACATAGCGCTGATGCCGATATTCGCGCGGGACGTCCTGCATATCGGCGCAAAGGGCCTCGGTATTATGATGGGGTTCGCCGGAGTGGGGGCATTGACCGGATCGCTCTCGCTTGCAACGTTCGGACACCGCGCAAGGAAGGCGGTTATAGCCTTTACAGCCGCGTTCATATCGGCCATGGCGCTCCTGGCGTTTTCGCTGTCGCGGACGCCGTTTATTTCGTACGCCCTCCTGGTCGCCGTAGGCTGGGGAATGATAACCCAGTTCTCAACTGTGAACGCAGCAATCCAGCATGTCGTCCCGGACGCGCTCCGTGGCCGCGTGATGAGTCTTTACGTCCTGGTAATGCTGGGCTTCGTCCCGGTGGGCAACCTCATCATCGGGACGCTTGCGCACTACATAGGCACGCCTGACGCCGTCGCCGCCGGTGCGATTGTCTGCATCGTGGCGTATGCCGCGCTCCTTGTCTTCGCACGCAGTGAACTGCTCTCTTCATAGCAAGTACTTTCTTTAATCCCTTTTTCTAAAATATTTTCTCAAGGCCTCCCGAATACGCCTCGCCTCTTCCGGCGTATCCTCCCGTAAACAAAAAACGGGAGGCGCGCATGAAGACCTGCATGGAATGCGGCGAGTATGAAAAATGTATTGAAATCTGTTTATACGTAAAGAAGCTTATCCCGGCAGTCGAGGACGGGCGGAACTCCGAGCGCGAGGCGCTTATGGATCCGTCCGACCTCGCCATGGTCGCCGATTTATATTCCCTTTCGGACTGGAACACGGAACGGACAAGGACGTCCTGTCCGGCTGTAGACCTTTCTGCGCTCTCCGCATCGCAGATGGCGTGTCTTACGCGGAAACGGCAAAGACCATTGGCGTCTCGCGCTCGACCGTCCAGAGCTATGTTGCGCGGGCCAGGACAAAGCTTGCCGTACAGAACCGGCATATAGTGGAAATGGTAAAAACAGCAGAACCAGGAACAACCACAGGAGGCGACAGAATGAGCACACGAGTCAGAAATTCCGCCGGTAAGACGGGCCGGAAAACAGCCGGGGTAAAGCAGTCTTCTCAGAAGCCGCACAAGGCCGCCGCTACAAAGTCCAAGGCTAAAGAGCAGAAGCAGGCAACAGCGAAAGATGCGGTCTTCGAAAAGGGGAGCTACGACCCGGGCATTATAAAGACAGGGACGGACATAAACAATGACGGAGTATAGCCTGGAGCCGGGAGCAAATCGCGCCTGCGACAAGTGCGGCTCCGGGGTGCTGGTAACCAGCTACATTGCGGCGCGCTGTCCGATATGCGGGAAATATTTTTTCCCGGAAAATGCGGACGATACGGCGGAGAAACCTGTGGCGAATAGGACGGAATCTGCCAGGGTTTCAGCCCTGTGGAACGAGCACAGGCTCGGCCTGATGATTAAAAAAGACGGATGGCGCTGGATTGAAATAATGGATCCGCCGCGCTGGTTCATAGAGGCAGTGGCGTAAGGACAACAAATGACACAACCAAAAAACGACAGCCTGTTTGTAAACAACCGACACCTGACGGGTTTCAGGAAATTTCAGAACGCGGCCCTTCGCGCGCTTGCGCTGCTTTCGGCGGGCCTAAAGAAAAAGAAGGCGGACCGGGCGCTGAAGGTATCTGACATGAAATCGCTCGTTTCGACTTACAAGGAAGCGGTGCAGGGGGAACGAAGCGTCCTCGGCCTCTCCGGAGAGCCGCAGGGAGAGTGGCCGGAAGAGGTCGTGGTAAGGTGGGAAGACCCGGACGGAGAGACCGACGGCTCCGGTACGCAGGCTGCGGAAGAGGCTGAGGATTGAGCTTCCGCAGGCTGGGCATAAAATACAGGATGCTCCCGGCCCAGGCGGTCTTCCACCGCTCACGCTCCAAATACAAGGCGTACGTCGGCGGATACGGCTCCGGAAAGACATATGCCGGATGCCACGAGGCGATAAGGCTCTCGGTGATAAACCGCGGGCTGCCCGGCATGGTAGTGGCTCCGACTTACGGCATGCTCGATGACGCCACCCTGCCGGTCTTTCTTGAGATACTCGACCGTGCGGGCATCGCATACAAGTGGCGCAGGTCAAGCATGAACCTGATGCTTCCGTGGGGTTCGAGGATCATGTTCCGATCGGCGGACTCTCCTGAACATCTCAAGGGACCAAGCCTCGCCTGGGCCGGGATAGACGAGGGCGCAATGGTTTCGCGCGAGGCGTGGGAGATATTGATCTCGCGCATCAGGCATCCGGAGGCAAAAAAACTCCAGGCGTTCATCACCACAACGCCCGAAGGCTATAACTGGCTCTTCGAGGAATTCGTGGAAAAGCG
>JAKAHE010000045.1 GCA_021815285.1 Nitrospirota bacterium | reverse complement strand
AGTCCCATGCGCTTTCCGGGCATTAGCGTTTTTCGGGCATTAGCGTTTTTCGGGCATTAGCGTTTTTCGAGCGCCACGCACCATCCAAGCGTTACGAATTCCATAGCAACACGCAATTCTTTAGCCTTAAGCGCCGCTTGAGCGCTCCGCAACATCCGAGCATTACGCACTACCCGAGCAGCGAACTTTATCCGAGCGTCACGATTACCTTTCCCCTAATTCCCCTCCCTTGATGGGAGGGGGCCGGGGGAGGGTGAATATTCCATCAGCCGCACGAAAGGAGATTTTCAAGATGACCGTTAAGGTGTTCGTAAAGGACGGATGCAGCAAGTGTCCGGCGGCGAAGGTTGTCGCAGGGAAGCTCAAGGAAGACGGAATCGAAGTTCAGGAATACTCGATGGAGACGGCGGAGGGCCTGGCCGAGGGCGTGTTCTACGGCGTCATGGCCACGCCGACGATGATGGTTGTAAACGGAGAAGACGAGCCTGTCAGCGCATGGCGCGGTGTCGTGCCGGCGGCTGAGGAAGTGAAGCAGGCAATAGCCAATTAATATCTGACAGAGCAGGGCAGGCGCCCTGACTAATTCAGTGAAGTGGGGCCCAGATGCCCTCGTTTGACACATGAAAAAGGCCGCCAGTAAATCCTGGCGGCCTTTAATTTAATTTTGCAGTTGCCCGATTTATCGGGCGCTTCCAAAATCGCCTGATGAATCAGGCAGCTACCCCTTGCCCGGATTACCGGTTGATAACACTGTCCGAAAACGTCGCCATGCAACATGGGCAAGGCTGCCTTGCCTCACGCCGCCCACTTGCCCGGGTTACCAGTTGATGACGCTGTCGGCGTCGAATATCATATCGACTATGCCCTTGTAGTCCACCTTGTTGCCGCAGGAGACGCCGCGCGCGTCGGCATCCTCGGCACAGCAGGCGCTGTTTTTGTCGCCCGTGCAGGCAAGGACGCCGTCCTGCAGGAAAACGACTTTGACGTCGTCCCCCGCCTTCCTCTGGATATCCGCCATCTGAAGGGGAAGCGCGTCTCCCTTTCGTCTTACCATGTGCAGTATCTTCATCGCTCCCCCTTTAGTATGTGATAACGGCCTTGGCGTCCTTCAGGAGCGCGGCTACCTGCTCCCTGGACATTACCTCCGGCTCCCAGTTGAATTCCGTAACGCCGCGCTCGTCCGCGGACTCCTTCTCCACAACGAGCTGGAAATCAAGCTCCTTCAACATCTCGAGGTGCTTGTTCCAGTCGAAACCGTCCAATACCGGTTTTCCCTTCGCCGAAAGCGTGTATACACCGTCTTCGACAAAGAGCATCGTAAGCGGCGAATCCCCCATCGAAAGACCCACGCACGAACGCAGGGCCTCGAAGTTCCTCACGGTAGAGAAGGGGGAATGCCTCATCATCGTTACCAGCTTGTCGCCCATTTCATCCCTCCCCTTAACAGAACGTGATTAATCTATCGACGTCGGAGATTATCCCGGAGAATATGTACTGGCTCGCGGAATTGATCCCCACGGCCTTCTCATGCTCCTCAGGAATCTTTCTCTCTCCGGCGTTGTGGTGACACTCCGATATCTGGACCCCCTTCTTGATAAGCCCTGTCAGGGGTTCGGTGTACGAGTTATAAACGCCGTCGCACATCATGAATATCTGCACTTCCCTGCCCGACTCCAGAGCCGCCTCGCAGAGCTTTACGACAGTATGCCTGTCTTCGTTCTCCGGGCTGGTCGTCAGCAGGATCCCAAGCTTGTTCCCGGCCATCTACGGATCCCTCCTATCCCTTTTGAATGGTTATTTTCCAGACGGCGTCGCCCGCCTTGTCAACACCCAATACCTTGTGTCCGGCCTCGGCGGCCCACCTCGGTATTTCTTCGGACGAAAGCGGGTAGTCAAGAGTAACCACGACCTGGTCTCCGGAAGCCATCTTGGAGTTGACGAACTTCTTCGTCTTCACCGTAGCATACGGACAGACCTCCCCTTTCACGTCCAGTTCAAAACTCGCCATCACTCACCTCCGTTTCTATAATAAATCTCGATGCCATTTTCCGGCAGGGAATTATACTACCGGAGCCGATCCCTCTTCAACATCTTTCATCCCGCGGCGCCCAGATTTTCTCTTGCCCTTTTCATAAGCGCCCGCTCAACCAGTTCGCCCAGCTTGTCCATCTCTACCGGCTTGTACATATAATAAAAAACGCCCTGCTCCATTATCCTGCTCCCGGTATCGACCGTGTAGTCGTCCGAGATTACGATAACCGGCAGACGCGGCCTGCACTTCTTTACTATCTGTACGGTCTTTGCGGGCGGCAGGCCTTTAAGGTTGGTGTCTATTATGACAAGGTCGAGCTCCCGGCCAATGACCTCAAGGATAAGCTCCGAGGCGTCGGTTACGCCGGTGACTTCCCTCTTGTACCTGGCAACTATGAATCCCTTTATGGATTCGACCGCGCCGATGTCGAAACTTCCGACGAGGACTCCGCCGCCGGTAAACCAGCCTCTGCCCCCGGAGTTGACTTTTGCCATAAGCACCTGTTTAAAGGCTTGTTATGGGCCCGTATAGCGGATGCTTGCAAAAGGGTTGCCAAAGGAGTCAGTTTTTAACCCATTGAAAATATTCGCATTAAAATATACAAAATAACAGCCGGACAGCCTTGTTGCGGCCTTTATGCCCCAGTTATCCCAAAAGTGTCCCAACCTGATAAAACCGCTCAAATAAGACTCAGTCAGCATTTTTCAGCGCGTCGATAAGCTCCTGGAGGTTTACCTTGTCCTCCTCTGCCACGGATTTGAGGCTTCTTGCGCCGCCGCAGCAGGAGTCCACATTGAAACGGTTAAATACGCCCATTGTATTGGGGTATTTCCTGATTATTTCGTTTATGCTCATCTCCGGAGTAATTTTATTTTCCATACCTTTTCTGCTTTGCTTCCCGCGACTTCTCAAGCATCGCGCGGACTTTTTCCATGCTTTCTCCCGGCCTTACCGGCGGGAAACAGGCGGTTTCCGAGCATACGTAAAGTATTGGCGTTTTGTCGTGTCCGTATCCCAGATGGTCGAGTCTCTTTCTGTCAGTCATTGTGTCGAGCGGCACGACCACCCTGTCCGGACACTGAAACGTGTAGGATTTGCCGAGCAGTTCGGCAAAGCCAGGATCCGACTCCGCCCCGGTTACAAAGAACTCGTAAGTCCTGGAACATATTTTCGCCGCGGCAAGGGCCGCAGGGGCGGACAACGCCGGATATTTCCGGAAGGCCGGTATGAATGGGATAAGCGTATTTCTCGCCTGTTTTTCATATCCGTCCCGCCCGGTCAGATAATGGAGCTCCATCAGCAGCTCGCTCATGCACGCGTTTTCTTCCTGGGGCTTCTTTTTGTCTTCAAGGAGACCGACCGGCCTGTAAGCATACCAGAAGCCATAGAAACCGAAGTCTTTCTGGTCGTAGAATTTTCTGTCGCAGATTTTCGCAATATTTACGGCAAAATCCAGGTATTTTCTATCCGCCGTGGCTTCATACGCCCGCACAGCGGCAAGTCCCGGCATGACCTGGTCCGACAGGCCCAGCATATTCCCGTTTGCGCCCCTGTAATGCAGGACGCCCGTTTTTTTAATATATAAATTATTGATTATATAATCCAGCGCGCCCGTCGCCGTCTTCAGATACTCTTTCCTGCCCGTCACGCGGTACGCCTCGAGGAAGGCCAGGGCCGCCTTCCCGTTTGCGTCCGCGAAAAGCGTCCTGTCAGTCTCTATCCGGGCGGCGGCGGCGTCCTGTCTGCCGCTCATGCTGTTCATGAACGCGCCCGCCTTCCTGTCCAGGAGATACTCGTCCAGAAAACGTGCGCAGGACTCTCCGATTTCGAGGTATTTTTTATTTTTATACTGTTCGGACGCGGCAAGGTATGCCGACATGATCTCCGAGTTCAGCCCAAGGAGTTTTTCCTTGTGCGGACTCTTCCAGTCAGGCGTGTCCGAGTACCTGTAGAAACCTCCCTCTGCGCCATCGTAAAGACCTGCCGCCATGCCGTTAAGCGCGGCCTTTGCGAGCTGGGCGGGGTCGGTTCCCTTCCAGAACTCCTGATGCGCCGAGACATATGTCAGGAAATCCAGCATTTCGGGCATAGGAAACTTTTTCCCATTCCCTATGCCTCCGTAGGAGTTGTCCCATTCCCCAGCCAGGGCGGACAGCGAAATCGAGGGCAGTTTGCTTACGGGATATGGCGCTAACGGCTTTTTGCTGTCCGGTGTTCTGGAAGAAGATTTAAGCGCCTCGTCTATGACGGCCTTGTTCTTTGCATAATTCCTTGCAAGCGTGCCGAGCAGATTTTTAAGCTCCGGCTCCGTCATGGCGGAAGCGACGGCAAGGACGTATCCGTCCGGGTTGAGTATCGACAGGGAAGGCAGGTCCCGGCGCCCATAACGGGCGTATATGTCGGGCCGCCTGTCCGCATCCACATATATCGGGATATAATTCTTTTCTATTATTTCCGCAGCCGCAGGGTCAGAGGAGAGGCTTTTGTCGAGCTGTCCGTGCCATGCGCTCCACTTAGCTGAAATCTCGAGGAATACCAGCTTGTTCTCTGCCCTGGCCCTTGTAAATGCAGAACCAGACCACTGAACCCAGTTAATATCGGGGTTGGTTTTTACATGCGCGGCAAAGACCGGGGCCTGCGGGGCGGGCGGGCGGGCGGGCATGGCTGCATGATGCGCGCAGGCGGCGAAAAATATCGCCGCGAACAGCAAAAAAAACCACGCCTTGCCTATACCGTAAAAAGACTTCATTCACGCCTTTTCCTGTCCAGCCAGCCCTGCAATATTACCTGAGCCGCGAGCATGTCGATTACCGTCTTCCTTTTTGCGCGCGAGACGCCACCCTCTATGAGGGTTTTCTGGACGAGCGCCGTGGTGAGCCTCTCGTCGGTCATCTCCACGGGCAGGCCGAAACGGCTCTTAAGAATCTCCGCGAACGCAAGCGCCTTTTCCGCCTGCGGCCCCAGTGAGCCGTCCATATTCCTGGGCAGTCCGATTATAATACTATTTATGTCATATTCATCAATAATTTTTTGAAGGGCCGCAAAATCTTTCTCCCTTGACGCGCGCCTTATCACGCACACGCCCTGAGCCGTTATCCCAAGACCGTCGGATACCGCTACGCCTATGGTCTTTTCGCCCGGATCAAGCCCAAGGACACGCATCTATAGCCTTCCGGAGCGGATTATGCCCCAGACGAGCCACAGCCCGAGAAATACCGCGATGAGATAGCCGACTATCCCAAGCGAGGGATAGCCGAAGATGAGCCTGCCTCTGCCCGCGTGTATTATGACCGAGGAAGCGATTATTATCCCGGTTATTATAAGCGCGAAGGATACCCGGTTCGTCGAGCGGTCGAACTCCGTGATGAATCTCTGGAGGTGAACTATCTCCAGGTTCATCTTCAGGTCTTCCTTTATTATCTTCCTGATAATAGTCCTCAGGTGGCGCGGCAGGTGCAGGTAGAAATCCGCCTGGTCTTCGGCGACCCGCTCGATTTTCCTCGCAATCTTACCCGGCGAGTATTTCCCGGCTACAAGCTTGTGCGCGTATGGGCGGGCGGCCTCCATGAAGTCGAAGTCCGGGTCGAGCTCCCGGCCCAGTCCTTCCATTATAAGGAGCGCCTTGTTCATGAGTATGAGCTCGCGCGGGAACTTGAGGCCGTGCCTTGTCGCTATGCTCGTGATGCGCTCAAGGTAGTCGGAAAGCTTTATCTGCCCAAGGGTCTTTGTGTATAGCGGTTCTATCAGGTCAACGAGGTCGGCCTTGAACCCGCGCTTGAATATCTCAAGGTCTACCTCGTCGGATACGAAGCCCATGTCTATATATTGCCGCACGAGCTTGTCGAAGTCCTTGTTGACGAGGGCAAGGAACGTGTCCGCTATTACCTCGCGGTTTTCCTCAGTGAGCCTTCCGATGATGCCGAAATCCACAAGCCCTATCCTGCCGCCTTCCATAACGAACATATTCCCGGGGTGGGGGTCGGCATGGAAGAAGCCGTCGTCGAACACCTGTTTGAAGAAGGCGTTTGTGCCGTTTTCCGCAAGTTCGTGGCGGTCAAGCCCGGCGGCGTCCAGTTCGGCCACCATGTCTATCCTTATCCCCGTCAGCCTCTCCATAGTCAACACTTTTCTGCCGGAATGGGCGCCGAATATACGGGGTATGTATATCGTCCGGCTGTCCCGGAAATTCTCGGAGAACTTGAGCGCGTTGTCCGCCTCCATCACGAAGTCCATCTCGCGGCGCACCGTGCGGGCGAACTCCTCGACAATGGCAGTGGGATTATATACGCGCGCCTCGGGGATATGCTTTTCGAGGAGCGCTGCGACACCCCTCAGTATCTGTATGTCCTGCTCGATGCTTTCCTGGATATTTGGCCGCTGGACCTTTACGACGACTTCCGTGCCGTCCTGGAGGGCCGCGTAATGCACCTGCGCTATGGATGCGGCTGCGGCCGGGGTTTTATCGAAAGAAGCGAATATCTCTTCGAGCGGCGCGCCGAGCTCGGTCTCGATTATGGCTTTGGCGTCCTCGAACGGGAACGGAGGCGCCTCGTCCTGAAGCTTCTTGAATTCATTCGCGTATGCGATGGTGATGAGATCCGGGCGGCCAGACAGGACCTGTCCGAGTTTTATGAAGGTGGGGCCAAGCTCCTCGAAGGCCTCGCGGAGCCGCACCGGAATGGAGCTTCTCTCCGGCTCCGGGATTGCCTTTGCGAACCTGCGGCGGAAAGGCAGGGCGCGGGAAAGCCCCGCCTGGGCGATTATATGACCGAACCCCTTTCCCAGGAATACCTGGGCGATATGCCTGAGCCTGGCTATGTTCTTGTAGCGTCTTCCGAGAATAAATGATGTCAGGGGCATTTATATTATGCCACGTCTTCGTGACCCGCTTTTATCTCCGCCTCCAGTTTCTTTACGCGGACGGATAGCTGCTGGACTTTCCTGGACAGCGCGCTTAGGTCGTCCCGGCTCGCCAGGTTCATCTTGTCGAACGCAATGCCGAGGCTCTCAGAGGCCATTCTGCTAACGTCTTCGGTCGAGCTTTTCGCTTTCTCCATCCACTCCTTCATGAGCTTCGCGCCTTCGCGCTCGTTCAGCTCGCCCTTTTTAACGAGGTCGTCTACAAGCTCCTTCACCTTCTCCTGCATCCCAAGCCCGGCGAGAAGCGCCTTCCTTACCATGTCGTATACCATAGACCACCTCCGGAATTATTTATCCGCAACCCTTCCCACAATCTCGTATACCAGTTCCAGCGCCTCAGGTAACTTCGACGGGTCTTTTCCGCCAGCCTGGGCCATGTCCGGCCTGCCGCCTCCTCCGCCGCCGACAATCTTCGCCGTTTCCTTAATTATATCACCGGCCTTTATCCTGTCCAACAAATCTTTCGTAACCATGCATACAAGCGAGACTTTTCCGTCCTTTACGGAACCAAGGACAACCACGCCGGAGCCAAGCTTGTCCCGTAGCATATCTCCCATGGCCCGGAGCTCCTCCATGTCCTTGTCCTCCTCCTGCCAGGAAAGGACATTTATGCCGCCGATAATTTTCAGCCTGTCGGACTTGAGCGGGTCCGCTCCGGCGGCTCTGCCTCTGGCCTCCCGGAGTTGTTTCTTAAGATCGCGCGCCTCGTCGGAGAGCTTTTTCACCCTCTCCGAGACGGACTTCAAATCCGGGGATTTTACCGCAGAAGCGGTATCGAGAAGCTCTTTTTCGCGTTCCTTTACAAGCTGATATGCGCCCGCGCCCGTAACGGCCTCTATCCTTCGCACGCCAGCCGCCACGCCGGATTCGGACACCAGCTTGAAAAGCCCGACATAGGCGGTATTGCCGAGGTGCGTCCCGCCGCAGAGTTCCTGCGAAAAATCCCCGACCCGCACCACGCGCACCCGGTCTCCGTATTTTTCGCCAAAGAGAGCCATTGCTCCGGTCTTGAGCGCCTCGGCGGTGTCCATTTCCGTTACGGTCATGGGAATCGCTTCGAGGATTCTCTCGTTCATAAGCTCCTCGACGCGCTCTTTTTCGTGCGCCGTCAGGGGGGCAAAGTGCGTGAAATCGAACCGGAGTCTGTCCGGGGCGACAAGCGAGCCGGACTGCTTTACGTGGTCTCCCAGGAGATAGCGGAGCACGGCGTGGAGCAGGTGCGTCGCGGTATGGTTCCTCTCCGTCGCGCGCCTCAAGGAGCCGTCCACCTTGCCTGAAATTTTATCCCCCACCTTGACCGCTCCGCGCATGACCTTACCCTTGTGGACGTGGAGCTTCGGGAGCGGCTTTATTGTGCCTTCGACCTCGAACCTTGCGCCGTCGCTAACGAGCGCGCCCCTGTCCCCTACCTGGCCGCCGGACTCCGCATAGAACGGCGTCCTGTCGAGGACAACTTCCGCCTCGTCGCCCTCGACGGCAGATTCGACAAGCTTTCCGCCTTTTATTACGGCCAGCACCTTTGCGTCCGCCTCGGTATTCTCGTATCCCACGAAAGCGGTCTGGCCGGCCTTTTCGAGCGCAGAGCGGTATACATCCTTCACGCGCTCCTCTCCGAAGGCGGCCTGGGCGGCCTTGGCCTTTGCCTTCTGGGCCTCCATGGCCCGCTCATAGCCTTCCATGTCGAACTTCAGGCCCTTCTCGACAACCGTATCGTTTACAAGATCCATCGGAAAGCCATACGTGTCGTAGAGCTTGAAAAGGTCGTCTCCCGGCAGGGTATCAGAACCTTTTGCCAGCGTAGCTTTTATAATCTCGTCGAGCATCCTCGTGCCGTATTCCAGCGTCCCGATGAACCGCTCCTCCTCCACGAGCACGAGCCTTGCGATATACTCGCGGGAGTCCCGAAGCTCAGGGTATACCCCGCCCATCATATCGACGACATTCCCGGTGAGCCTGTAGAGAAACGGCTTGTCCAGGCCAATGAGTTTCCCATGACGCATTGCCCGGCGCATCACGCGCCGCAGGACGTAGCCCCGGCCCTCGTTGGAAGGTATGACGCCTTCCGCAATCAGGAAGCTCATGGCCCGCAAGTGGTCTGCAATTACCCGCATCGAGACGTCCTTGTCCTGGTCGTCTCCGTAGGCGATTCCGGCGGTATCGGCCACGGCGTTAATAAGCGGCATGAACAGGTCCGATTCGTAATTGCTGCGCTTGCCCTGGACGACGGCAGTGAGCCGCTCAAGCCCCATTCCGGTATCGATACTGGGCTTGGGCAGCGGGTGCAGATTTCCTTTTATGTCGCGGTCGAACTGCATGAAGACGAGGTTCCAGATTTCCAGATAGCGGTCGCAGTCGCACTTCCCGATTCCGCACTCCGGCCCGCAGGAGAAATCCTCGCCCTGGTCAATCAGTATCTCGGAGCACGGGCCGCACGGGCCCGTATCGGCCATCTGCCAGAAGTTGTCCTTTTCCCCCAATCTCAAGATACGCTCTCCAGGCACGCCTATCATGTCCTTCCAGAGGTTGTAAGCCTCGTCGTCGTCTTTGTATACCGTAACCCAGAGCTTCTCCTTCGGCAGCCTGTAGACCTCCGTGAGGAGTTCCCATGCGAATTTTATGGCATCCTTCTTGAAGTAGTCCCCGAAGGAGAAGTTTCCGAGCATCTCGAAGAAGGTATGGTGCCTCGCCGTTCTCCCGACATTCTCAAGGTCGTTGTGCTTGCCACCGGCCCGGACGCATTTCTGCGCCGTAACTGCCCGGAAGTAATCACGCTTCTCCTCGCCAAGGAATACGCTCTTGAACTGCACCATACCGGCGTTCGTGAATATTAGCGTCGGGTCCTTCTCCGGCACCAGCGACGAGGACTTCACGTGCGCATGGCCCTTCGAGACGAAAAAATCTATGAATGCCTGACGTAGTTCGCTTGCGGTCAAGGTTATATTTCTCCTTATAATGGAATTCGGCAAAAGGAGGGATCACCCCCTTAACGCCCAACGAAGATTATAGTTTTTTAATTTGGAAAAAGCAACGAGGGAATGAGGTGTCGGGCTGGTGTATTCTTGTTACTCTCCCGCCAGGTCCAGTCCCAGGAGCTTTATTCCTGCGGGGCCTCTATATGCGGAACGGGTGACTTTTTCGGAGGAGAACCACGCCCTGCGGAAGGCGTCCTGGATGACGCCGGAGACACTCCCGCCCTTTATTGGTATGCGTTTGCCGCCCTCTATGCGGTAGCCCGTGCGTATCTCGCCGGAGAAGTTCCCGGTTACGGGGTTCGGCTCGAACGTGGAAAAACGCAGCAATAAATAGGTTCCCTCGGCCAGCAATTCGTCCATTTTCCTGGCCCCCGCCTCCACCTCCACGTTGGCAAACGCGCCCGCCGCTTCCTGGCCAAGGTAGTCCGAGTATCGCTTGTCGAGCGTGCGTTTTTTGAATATGTTTTCCCGGATAACCTCAACGCGCTTCCTTGCGAGGCCGGTGTCGTCGAAGGCCCCGCTTTTCATCATTCCTGGCAGATGGGGGTTGGAAAACATCGTCAGAAGCTCGCCCTCCGGAGCGTCTATTACGGGCCTATCCTTCTCGAACCTGCTCCAGCCCTGATATGCGGAAGAGCCGCCCGCATGGGCGACAAAGGTATTGAAAAGGGTATCCAGCGCCTCTTCCGCAAAGACCACATCCGCCTTCCCGTTCTCCGGTAATTTCGCGGCGAGCGAGTCCCGCGCGTATTGCGCATATCTCCTGAGCGTCTCTCCGACGTGCAGGTCTTTGTAAAACCGGCAGGTCTTGAACCCGGAGGACTCTACTTCTCCGTGCCCCTCTCCCGTCAGAAGCACGAAATCAAAAAGCATATCCGTATCCGACGACGAGACCTTGAGACCGAGCGAGTTTACAAGCTCGTATTCCGTATAGTCCGCGAAAAGCTCGGCGGAAGAAAGCCGCACGCCGTCCGGTTGACCGGCTCCAAGCCCGCCGACTGTGTGCAGTATTTCCTCCTTTATCTTCTGTATGACCTTGTCGGGGTTTACGACAATCGCCGTGTCCTTTATCTCCGCGCCCATGTATCTCTGGTCCGGGCCGGGCAAAGTCCAGGGCTGGTTCGATACGCGGGACGCCATCTCGTGCGCAAGGTCGAGCTTCGGGGCGATGTCGTCGCCCTCAAGGAAGACAAAGCTCGATTCGCCCAGCACCTTTTTCCCGTCTTCCTCCCGTTCCTGGTGCGCGGTAATGTAATACTTCACCGTGTCCACGCGCCGGATGGATTCCACTTCCTCGCGGATAAGGAAGAGCTGGTGGCTCCTCTTCGATGCCTTCATAACCTGCCAGGCGGAGAAATCGGTGCGCGCTTTCAGCGCGTCGGTAATGTATTGGAGCATTAAACTACTCCGCTCTCCAGAAACAGCGTCGCGGTTCCGGAGGCGCGGAAGGCCTTTATGAAAGCAATCGCCGACTCGTAGGCCGTCTGCTCGATTTTCTTTTTATCCGCCTCCGGTATACTATCGATTTCCTTGTAGAACTGCTTCGTGGCGAATTTTATGTCCTTGTTTTCTTTCTTAGCCCAGTCCCGCATGGCCTGCATGAGGTCTCCCGGCAGGCCTTCGTGGGCGATGTTCTGCCAGTTCGTGCCGACGTTGCCCTTCCTGATGCCGTAGTCCGCAAACTGCCCGACAAGCTCAAGCGGAGTGCCGGTGATGCCGTGCTGGGCAATGTTCACGCCCCATTTCTTTATGGCGTTATAAACCTCTCCGGTGCGCTTCAAGTCTATATGCACTTCCTCGCCCGGCAGGTAGTTCCCGTGCTTGGAGCCGTTGTTTATTGCGAGGAGGTTCGGCTTTATGCCGTTCGCCTCCAGGCCGGAGATAAAGTCCACGGCCTCCTCGACTGTCGTTATCTCGCCCTCGTAGCCGACGGACTTTATCTCGCCCACCTCGACCTCCAGCCCCGCGCCCGCCGCCATGACGTCTTTACCCAGATCCGTGGTTACGATGATATTGTCCGGTATCTGGTTGAACGAGGCGTCGATTGCGATGGAGGTGTAACCGGCGTCGAGTTCCGCTTTTATGAGCGCCCTGGAGTCTGCGATTACCTCCGGGTCCTTGGATTTCGTCGTTACGTGGTCGCCGTGGATAAAGAACGGCTTAGTGAACTTCGTCCTCTCGGCGTAGTCCATGAGAGTGCCGAAGAATATGTACGGGTCCATCCCGGTATACCCGCCCTTGAGATTCCCTTCGGACTTTGCAAGCTCGAAGGCGA
>JAKAHE010000044.1 GCA_021815285.1 Nitrospirota bacterium | reverse complement strand
GGCTCGGCGGCGCTTGCCTCCTCCTCGGGGCTTGACGGCTGGTATTTTCCCCTGTCCTGGAATAAATTGGAATCGCCGGCCCCTCCGGTGATGGACTTCACCTCGGAGAGGTCGAAAGACGCCTCGCCGAGCGCGAACTTAAGGTATATCCTGTGGCCCTTTTCATGGCAGGAGTTGGCCTCTATCTTATTTCCGTTTTTAAGGGTTATGACGCAGACCTTCTGCTGGCCGAATGCCGCGGGCGCGGAAATGGCCAGAAAAAGCGCTGCCGGGAGCAGAAATTTATAATTCACGCAGGCCTCCGGAGGGTTGTTTTGAACCATTAATTTATATTCATAAATATACCTAATTCTATAAAATAGTCAAGAAAAATCAAGGCGCATCAAGGCGTCAGGGGACTTGCCTCGGCCCGCTCTGGCTTGGTCTATCGCTTATAAATATTATTATCTATGGACGCCCGATGTCGTCAAATTAGTCTTGACCGGGGAAAGCGATTGTGGTAGTAATTCAGAATTTCCATGGAGGGTATTTCTTTATGTACGTAGATCAGCCTGTGCGGCATTTCCTGGACAAGCTCTCCTCAAAGTCTCCGGAACCGGGCGGCGGGAGCGCGGCGGCGCTCGTCGGCTCAGAGGCGGCGGCGCTCGTGGGGATGGTATGCTACCTCACGCTCGGCAAGGAGAAATACGCCGACGTCCAGAACGAGATAGAGAAAATAAAGGACGAGTCCGAGAGGCTCCGTGCGGAGCTTATGCGGCTCCTCCAGGAGGACACGGAGGCCTTCGCGGCGGCGTCTGCGGCATACAGGATGCCGAAGGATACCGATGAGCAGAAGGCCGTGCGCGACAGGAAAATCCAGGAGGGCCTCAAGGCCGCAACGGAAGTTCCGTTTGCGATTGGCCTTCGTTCGCTCGAGGTGGCAAGACTTGCCGTCCCGGCGGGCGAGAAGGGGAACAAGGGCGCGGTGTCCGACGCCGGTGTCGCGGCTCTGTTTGCCGATGCCGCCGTGAACGCCGCCGCCATGAATGTAAGGATCAATCTCGTGTCCATTAAAGACGAAGCGTACGTAAAGACGAAATGGGACGCGATGCAGGCGATGGTCAAGGAAGCCGGGGAACTGCGGGAGAGAGCGGCAGCGATAACATATAACAAAATAGGGTAATTCATTTGACCGGAAATTCCCTCTCCCTCGATGGGAGAGGGCCGGGGAGAGGGTGAGGAAAATGTCTGCGACAATTATCGACGGCAACAGGATAGGCGAGGAGATAAAGCAGGAAATAATAAAGGAAGTCGAGGCCCTGAAGGCGAAGGGCATCGCGCCGGGGATTGCGACGCTGCTTGTCGGCGACAACTACGGCGCTAAGATGTACAGAGGCCAGGTGGAGAAGAACTGCGCGGAGGTGGGGTTTACGTATGTGAACTGCAACCCCGCCGAAAGCTCGACCGAAGCCCAGGTCGTGGAGGAAGTTAAGAAGCTCAACGCCGATAAATCCGTCTCCGGAATTCTTCCACTCAGGCCGTTTCCCGCGCAGATAAGCGACTCAGCAATCATAAATTCCATAGACGTGAACAAGGACATAGACTGCTTCCATCCGTCGAACATGGGCAAGCTGGCCCTGGGCGAGCCGACCTTCCCGCCCGCAACACCTGCGGCCTGCATAGAGATGCTCGACAGGCTCGGGGTAGATTTTACAGGGGCCGAAATAGTAGTCGTAGGGCATTCAAACATCGTCGGCAAGCCTGCAATGCTTATCGCCCTGAACCGCAATGCCACAACAAGCAACGTCCACATCTTCACCTCCCAGAAGGGCAATACGAAGAAACACACGCTTGGCGCGGACATACTCATCGTCGCCGCGGGTAAGGCTGGTCTTGTAACGAAGGACATGGTAAAACCCGGCGCGATAGTCATCGACGTCGGCATCAACCGCGTGAACGTCCTTGACGCCGAGGGCAAGCCTGTGCTGAACGACAAGGGAAAACCG
This sequence comes from Nitrospirota bacterium, assembly GCA_021815285.1. Lineage (GTDB taxonomy): Bacteria > Nitrospirota > JACRHJ01 > JACRHJ01 > JACRHJ01 > JAKAHE01. The sequence continues at coordinate 10,304 of JAKAHE010000044.1, read as the reverse complement.
AAGACGAAGACGGTCGGCGACGTGGACTTCGAGAACGTCAAGGAAGTGGCATCAGCCATCTCGCCCGTCCCTGGCGGCGTAGGGAGCGTCACGAACATGATGCTTATGAAGAACGCGCTCCGCGCCTGCAAGATGCAGCACGGAATAGGATAGCCTGAGGGAAAGTCGTCATTCCCGCGAAAGCGGGAATCCAGATTTTAAAACCTGGATTCCCGATAAACTCATTCGGGAATGACAAACATATGGCCAGACATGTCTGAAGGGCCGACCGCGTGGTCGGCCCTTTTTATTTACCACTGCCATTCTTAATCATAAGCAATCATATATACGATGAACAGCGCGGCGGAAATCAGCGCCATTACCGAGCCGTAGTAGAATGTCGCCGCAGACGAGACATGGTCCCATAGCCAGCCGCCGATTATGCTCGCCGGGAGAAGCGCCAGGCCCACCATCATGTTGTATAACCCGAACGCCGTCGCCTTGAACTCGGACGGCAGAACCTCGGCCAAATAAGCCTTCTGTATGCCGTCCGTCATGCCCATGAAGACACCGTACGCTCCGAATAGATACCATACGCTCCGTGCGTCTGCGAACCTCGCAAATCCGTAATATACAACCGAGAAAAGAACGAACCCCGCCAGTATCATGCGTTTCCTGCCGAATCTGTCAGCCGCAATCCCGGCAGGCAGTGACACAAGAGAATAAATCGTATTGAACATCATGTACACGAGCGGGATTATGGGGGCGCTTATCCCGGCATGCTTCGCGCGCAGGATAAGAAATGCGTCGCTTGAATTGCCTGCCGAGAATACCGCCGCGATTATGACGAAAAACCCGAACCTGCCGGAAAACGCGCGGAAAGACAACTTTGGCGGGCCGCTGGACCGGCCTATGTCCGAACTGCCATGGGCGGTTTCCCTGATAAACAGGACTATCGTGATTACCGCAAGCGCGGCGGGTATCATAGATACCCAGAAGACACTCCTGAAATTGCCGGAGAATGTCCTGAGCATGAAGAAAGCCGTCGCCGGGCCGATTACCGCGCCGAGCGTGTCCATGGCCCGGTGAAAACCGAATGCCGCGCCGTACCTGTCCGGTTCGGTGGACTCGGCTATTATGGCGTCCCTCGGCGCGGTGCGCACGCCCTTGCCGACACGATCGAGGAACCTGGCAATCAGCGCCATGTGCCAGCCTGTAGCGAGCGCTACGATTGGGCGGCTCAAAGTTGATATGCCGTATCCGCCAGCCGTCAGGCCCTTGCGCTTGCCGACCCTGTCGGAAACCCAGCCGGAGAAGATCTTGACGATGCTCGCCGTGGACTCGGCGACGCCTTCTATGAGGCCGATTAACTCCTTGCTCGCCCCCAGGACGCTGGAGAGAAAAAGCGGCATCAGGGGATATATCATCTCGCTCGATATGTCCATGAGCAGGCTGACAATCCCGGCTGCGTATATGTTCCTGTCCAGGCGGAGAACTCTTTTCATGATTATTTAAAGATATACGGTAACCGGACAGGCAGTCAAGGAATTATTATTTATCTTAAGGAATTATTATTTATCTTTCTATTATTGCGGTGAGTCTTTCTCTGATTTTATCCAGCGCTTCGGATTCCACGGAAAGGGCGCGGCTTCTTTCATTCGCCTCAATTTCTCCAAGGCCTCTCTTGTCAACCCCTTTCCGGATAGCGGTCGATATGCCCTCGATGGTGGACTCTATCCTCTGGAGCATCTCCCACCGGAAATCGACTTTGCTCTTTTCGAGCCGCTCTATGAAGTCGTGCCTGAATCTGCCCGCCTGCGCGTCTATTACCTGGGGAACGAAATTCCTCAGCTCTTTCAATATGATTTTTTCGCCGAGGAACTTGGGAAGCGCCGACATGAGGGAAGCGGTGAGCATCTGAAGACCGACAAGCTCTTCTTTAAACTTATAATAAAACCTCGATTTGGCTGTCCAGAGGGCTTCCGCCTTGATGGCGTCGAACGGGACGGCAAAGAGGTCGGATGAGAACTTAAGGAGCGAGTCCACCGTCTCGTCTATCTTCTGGATGAACCTGACGCAGATGGCTTCGAACTCGCCGGAAATCCGCTCGTCTTCTCCGATCCGCCAAGTGTTGTATGCCTGCTTTACGTCGTCCATAACCCGCTCTTCGAGCACCTTGTGCAGTTCCTTCACCGACAGGCCCTTGTTTTCGTTGTAGGCTGATTCGAGTCCCGCCATTACTACCGGGGTGATCTCTTTCTTGACTTTGTCCAGGTCGGCGTCTATAACATTCTTGATGAGCGCCTTGACCTGCCCGTCGAGCAGGATGTCCATGTCCTGTTTCTCCTGCATCACCTCAAGCTTCTTCTTCTCAAAGACCTCTATTTTGTCCTTCAAGACTTCGAGCGGCGTCGTCAGGGATTTCAGTTCCAGGTCTATCTCGAAACGGGCGTGAGAGATAATTCTGAGCAGGTTGTTAGTGACCGAGGCAATTAGGACGTTCCCCTTTTCCTCCATCAGGAACTTGTTCAGCATACCTGAAAAAGCGGGCAGACCGCTCTTTTGAAGCTTTTCTTCGGCACCCTCCGTCTTTCCTTCAAGTGCAAGCTTGGCCGATATAGGGTATATCCTGACATCCGCGCCCATCGTTTCCTTGAGTATGCTCCCAGAGAACCCCAAAGATTCCTTCAGGTCGCTCTCTGAAAAGAAGTCAACTTTGTTGAGCAGGAAGAATATTTTGTCGGCGTACTGCCTCACGTCCTTCAGGAAATCAAGCTCGGCCTGGCTTAGAGGCTGGTCTACCGAGAGCAGAAAAAGCGCGGCGTCGGACTTCGGGAGGTATTGGTAGGCAACGTCGGTATTATGCTGATATACTGAGCCGACTCCCGGCGTGTCTATAATCCGAACCCCGTCCTTTAAATAGTCAGAGGGATAGGTAACGACTACCCGGGAAACATCCTTCTCGTTCTTTGGGTTGGCCTTCTCGGTAACATACTCGAAAAGGCTTTCCGGCTTCACCTCGGACATCCTGTCGTCATTGAAATACACCCTGACACGGAGCGCATCACCGTATGTAAGAATGGTTGCGATGGATGTGAGAGGAACTACGGCGACTGGCAGGATGTCCATACCGAGAAGGGCGTTTATGAGGCTCGTCTTGCCGCGCTTGAACTGGCCGAGCACGACGAGGTTGAAGGTATTAGAGGCAAGCTTATCCCTCAGTTCATCGCATGGGCATTCCCTGACAGCCTCAACATGCAAAAGACCGTCTATGATGTCAAGCAGCTCATCCTTCAACCCGGCATAGCCATTGACTACATTTCTTTCCGCACTCATGTGTCCTCTCTAAGCTCAATTCATTTGACGATAGTAACCGTGCAAGGCGAATAGGAAGAAACCCTCTTGGAAACAGATCCCAGAAGCCAACCCGCAATCTTCGACCTGCCCCTGTGCCCCATCACAATCATGTCGGCGCCGTTCTCCTGGGCATACCTGATGATCTGGTCGGCGGGGTGCCCCACAACAACTTCCGTCTTAATGGGCACGCCCTCCTTCCCAGCTTTTTCCACAAGCCCATTGAAAAGCTCCTCGTAGTGCTTGGTAATGGTCTCTATCACCGCATCCATCTCCACTATATCTATAGGTTCGGGCGGCTGAGCCACGGCAAGCACTGTTATCTCCACGTGCGAACCGGGGGGAGAGAACCGAGATAGGTTAAGCGCATGGTCGAAAGCCTGGTAGGATTTCTCGGAACCATCGAATGCAACGAGTATTTTCTTTATCATTGCGGCCTCCCGTGGTTTTTGTTCAAGGTTCGTTTTCGAGCTCGACCTCTTCCGCGAACTCAGAGTGGACCTCGGCTTTCTTTTTTGGGAGCAAATATTTCGGAATAAAGAAGGCGTTGGCTATCAGCGTCGGCACGACGGCGCTGCCGATTACCGTAACTATTATCAGAGAGTACTGCTGCTGGTCAATGATATGGTGAGACAGGCCGAACAGCGCGGAGATGGAGCCGAAGGTCAGGCCCGTTGACATAAGAAGCGTGGTGTACATGCCCTCCTTCTGGGCATATTTATAGAACTTGGTTGCAGGATAGACTCCGATGAACTTTGTAACCATCTTCGCCCCGAACAACACCAGCAGGGCGACGGGAGCCGCGAAAATGGCGGGGATTGATACGAACGAGCCAGCCCTAATGAAATAAAACGGGGTGAGGAGTCCGAAAGTAAGCGTCCGGAGCCGCCTGATAAGGGTGTGGTCCTTTCCCACGGTGCCCGCGAGGACCATCCCGACGATATATGCGGGAAGGACGGCTTCGCTGTCGGACCATCCGGCAAGGGCGCCAAGCCCGAAAAGCACCAGGAGCAGGAACTTGGCCTCCATTTCGGAAGGTCTATCTCCGTATCTTTTAAAAAACCGGGGAGTCAGGAAAGGAAGGACTATAAAAACTATGATGCCGCCGCCGGCGAATATCAGCGTCTTTATGGTGAACGGGGCGAAGATGAGGCCGAGGGCGACTACGGTCCCGAGGTCATTAATAAAGCAGGCGGCTAATACGGCTTTACCGAACTCGGTCTTGTTTAATCCTAGTTCGAGCATTACCGCGTAGACCACTGCAACCGAAGTCGTTGATAGCGCAACGCCCGCAAGCCAGCTTGATTTGGCCGTCCACCCAAGGACGTAATAAGCAAGTGCGGCGCAACCCAGGAACGGAGCGAAGAACCCGATCAGCCCGATAACCGTGGCCTCTTTCCATCGGGCCTTGAAAACTACCGGGTCGAGTTCAGCGCCGGCAAGGAAAGTAAGCACGATTGCGCCGGTACCGGATAGAAATGTAATCCACGGCTCGTTGGCCTTTAACGTCGCCCCGATTGCCGCCCCGATTATAAGCTGAGCCACCGTGCCGACCACTATTTCGGAAAGCGCAGTTGCTACCCTGAGCCAAATCGAGATCAAAGTGGCGATTAAGGCAAGCCCAAGCCAGAGAGAGGCCAATCCCCATACCTGGTACATAAGCAGGCTCCTTTCAGGGCATAAAAAAACTCCTGCCCTCTTGAAAACCGAGAGTAGGAGTCATCAGCTTAATACTACCGAAGCGGTTGAAAGGCGAACTCCATCGCCTGTCTTATTTTTTAAAATCGTATCAGAGTAGATATCGCCTTGTCAACAAGCAATTAAATAATTTTCATATGGTGGCCTACTTTACGATGGTAACGGAGCAGTGCGAGTATGAGGCTACCCTTCTCGACACGGAACCGAGAAGCCAGTCCGCGACCTTGGACCTGCCCCGGTGACCTATCACAATCATGTCGCAGCCCTTCTCCTGGGCATATTTGACAATCATGTCCGCCGGATGCCCGACTATCACCTTCGTGTCTATTTTTACCCCCTTCTTCTCCGCCTCGGCCTTAAGGCCCTTGAAAAGGTCTTCGTAATATTTCGTGATGCCGTCCATTATGGCGCCGGGGTTCATCTCCACATAATCCATAGGTTCCGGCATCTGCGCCACAGAAACGACGACAAGTTTCGTGGACGAGTCCGGACAAACGGCCGCCATCTCAAGCGCAAACTTGAAAGCGTCATGGGCCTTTTCCGAGCCGTCGTATGCGACAAGCACCTTTTTGTACATACCGTCCTCCTTTTGAAAAACGGGTTCCTGGTTTACTCGCCCTCTCTCGTTATTTATATTAAAAGATATAGTGAACCTCGCAAGCGGTCAAGCAGAAATCGTAATATCAAGTAAAAGCATGGCATTCTTGACATCGAATACCCACTGGTGATATGATTCCCTATTCTGACAAATCCCATTTATTCAAGGACAATATGGACTACAAAGATACCTTGAACCTCCCGCGCACGGACTTCCCCATGCGGGCGAACCTCTCCGCGAGGGAACTGGATTTTCTAAAGCTCTGGAAGGAGTTAGACCTCTACGGGCTTCTCCGTGCGCGCGGCGGAGACAAAGAGAAGTTCATCCTCCACGACGGCCCGCCATATGCAAACGGCCATATCCATATCGGGCATGCGCTGAACAAGATATTAAAGGACATAATAGTCAAATCCCGGAATATGGAAGGCTTCGACGCGCCTTACGTCCCCGGATGGGACTGCCACGGCCTGCCGATAGAGCTTCAGGTGGATAAGGATCTGAAGGGCAAAAAGGAATCCATGCCGCCGGGCGAGTTCCGCGCCCATTGCCGGGAATATGCGAAGAAATTCGTGGAGATACAGAGAGACGAATTTATCCGCCTCGGCGTAATCGGGGACTGGTACAACCCCTATCTCACGATGAACTACCCCTACGAGGCGGCAATTGTCCGGGAGTTCGGGAAGTTCGTCGGCAACGGCGGGGTATACAAGGGCAAAAAGCCGATCCACTGGTGCGCATCCTGCGTCACGGCCCTTGCCGAGGCGGAGGTGGAATACGCCGACCATACGTCGAAGTCGGTTTATGTAAAATTCAGGCTGGACGGGACGCTCGCGGACTGGGCGGAGAAGAATAACCCGCGCGCGAAAGAGACCCTTAAAAAGATTCAGGAAGCAGCGGCGGGGAAACCCGTTTATGCCGTCATCTGGACGACCACGCCCTGGACGCTGCCCGCGAACCTCGCGCTGTCATTACATCCGGAGTTTGAGTATGTGCTTTTAGAGAGAGCGATATATCAACAATTTTCTGTCGAGAAAGAATTTGTGATTGTTGCAAGCGACCTATTGCGCCCTTTCCTACAGATAACCGGGTTGAATTCAATCTCTGGACAGCTTAACTTAAAAAAGAAAAAGCAACCTAAAATCATTCAGGAATCGCTCAAACGTTCCAAGACCAAGATTATAAATACAGTTAAAGGGGCGGAACTTGAAGGGCTTAATTTCCGGCACCCGTTCCTGGACCGCCTCTCACCCGTGCTGACGGGCGAGCACGTTACGCTTGAGGCGGGCACGGGGATAGTCCATACCGCGCCGGGGCATGGGCAGGAGGACTTCGAGATAGGCCAGAAGTACGGCCTCGATATTTACACGCCTGTTGACGACCACGGAAAATTCACGGACGACGTGAAGTTCTTCGCGGGTCAGCACGTCTTCAAGGCGGACGACGCTATTATAGAGAAGCTCAATGAAGTAGGCGCGCTCCTCGCCGTGGAGAAAATATCGCACTCCTACCCGCACTGCTGGCGGTGCAAGAACCCGGTGCTCTTCCGCGCGACGGAGCAGTGGTTCATCTCCATGGAGAAGAACGGCCTGCGCAGGAAAGCGTTGGAATACATAAACAAAATTAAATGGGTTCCGGAATGGGGAATAGACCGCATACGCGGCATGATTGAGAACCGCCCGGACTGGTGCATATCCCGCCAGAGGTCGTGGGGGGTGCCGATTACGATTTTCCAGTGCGCCGGGTGCGGCGAGCGGCTGATGGACGAGAATATCGTCTCTCACGTGGCGAATCTCATGGAGAAGGAAGGCGCGGATATCTGGTTTACAAAAGACGCAGGCGAACTCCTGCCCGGCGGGACGAAGTGTCCGAAGTGCGGCGGGACGGAGTTCAAAAAGGAGTCCGACATACTCGACGTCTGGTTCGATTCCGGAGTCAGCCAGGCGGCGGTATTGAAGAGGCGTCCTGAGCTTGCATGGCCCGCGGACTTATATCTCGAAGGGAGCGACCAGCACAGGGGCTGGTTCCAGAGCTCGCTCCTCACATCCGTCGGCACGGTCGGCGAGGCCCCGTTTGCAAGCGTCCTGACTCACGGCTTCACGATGGACGGCGAGGGCAAGAAGATGTCCAAGTCAAAGGGCAACGTCATCGCGCCGCAGAAGGTAATCGACCAGTACGGGGCGGAGATACTTAGGCTGTGGGTTTCGGCGTCCGATTATACCGAGGACGTGCGCATCTCCGACGAGATATTGAAGCGGCTCTCCGAGGCTTACCGGCGCATAAGGAACACGGCGCGATATATACTCGGCAATTTATATGATTTCGATCCGGCCAGGGACGCCGTGCCGTATAAAGACATGGCGGAGATCGACAGGTGGGCGCTGCACCGCTTCCAGGCGCTGAACAAAAAAATCCGGCAGGCATACGACGACAGCCAGTTCCATCTCATCTACCACACCCTGCACAACTTCTGCGCCGTGGACATGAGCGCGTTCTATCTCGACATCCTGAAGGACAGGCTGTATACGGAGAAACCGGACGGCATCCTTCGCCGCTCGGCGCAGACTGCGATGTACGAGATCCTCTCCGGCATGGTGCGGCTGATGGCCCCGGTGCTCTCGTTCACGGCGGAAGAGGTCTGGTCGTTCCTCCCGGGCGCGGGGAAGGAGCCGAGCGTGCATCTTGCGGCATTCCCGGAGCTTCACGACGAATGGACGGACGAGGCGCTGGCAGAGCGGTGGGACAGGATTCTCGCTGTCCGCGGCGAAGCGGCGAAGGTGCTTGAGAAGCTTCGGGCGGACAGAGTTATAGGCCATTCGCTTGACGCGAAGGTGGAGATTTACGCAGAGACGAAGCTGGCCGATTTGCTTAATCAATATAAAGATGAGCTTGCGTCGATAGTTATAGTATCCGAAGCGCTGATATATTCTCTTAACTCAGTCCCGGAAAATATTCCGGAATCCGAGGTGGCGCCGGGATTTCAAGTTGTAGCCTCTCCAGCTGACGGCGTGAAGTGCGAGCGTTGCTGGCAGATAAAGAAAGACATTGGAAGCTCCGCCGCGCATCCAACCCTGTGCGGCAGGTGCTCCGGAGTTTTGGAAGGTTAAAATTGCATCAGGCTCGCTTCCTGTGGATTCGTTCGGGAATTCTAATGCTCGCTCACTATGCGGCAAAAACTCGGCTCACGCCTCTGACAGTTTGCCGCATGGCCGCTCGCTTCGCCAAGAATTTCCAACTCACCAATCCAATGTCCGCTCGTCCTGATGCAATTATTTTAGGGTATTGCCATTGTCCCGTAAAAGTAAGATAATATTAATAACCGGCGGCCTGGTGTTCTGCCTCGACCGGCTGACGAAGTTCCTGGTGGCAGGGCACATGGCTCCCGGAGAATCGCTCCGGGTTGTAAATGGGTTTTTCGACATCACCCTCGTCCATAATACCGGGGCGGCGTTCGGCATCATGGCCTACGCGCCGGAGAGCTTAAGGCTCCCGTTCCTGCTTGTCAGCGCGGTTGTGGCGGTTCTGCTCCTGCTTTATTTTGTCAGTAAAACAGATGAGAGCGAGACCCTGACGCTTGTCGCGCTCGCAATGGTAATAGGCGGGGCGGCGGGTAATATCGCCGACAGGGCGGCGCTTGGCTATGTCGTCGATTTCATAGATTGGCACGCAAGGGAGTTTTATCACTGGCCGGCATTTAATATCGCCGATTCCGGCATTACGGTCGGGGTGTTCCTCCTGGGTTACGAGTTTCTGATAAAAAAGAAATCGGGTTAAGAATCGCGGAGGTTGTTTTGGAGAATAAACTGAGCCAGGCTTTCAACAAAGGTCAGGACGCGCTCGAAAGCGGCAACTGGCTTATGGCTGTTCAGTGGTTCAGGAAGTGCATCGAGATCGACCCGAAGTATGCCCCCGCGTACCACGAACTCGCGGACATATATTTCCATAACGCGCAGTACGATGCCGCGCTCGAAGTGATTATAGCGGCCATAAAGCTGGATCCTGCCGATATGGAATCCACCTTCGCGCTTGCCAGCGTATACGTCGCCCAGGAGAAGTTCCTTGAGGCCCTGCGCGTATTCAAGCGCCTGGAGCAGGAGGCGCCGGATTTCGCTCCGGAGCTATACTACAACATGGGCGTCTGCTATAAAAGCCTCGGCTACCCGGATTACGCCCTGGATTACTTGAAGCTCGCCCTGGAAGAAGATCCGTCTTATTTCGAGTGCCTCGAGATAATCGGAAAACTGCACTTCGAGGCCGGAAGGATAGAGGAGGCCAAGAAATCCTTCAAGGCCGTCCTCAACGCGGACCCCGGCAACATAGACGCGCACCACATGCTCGGTGATATTTACGCGAAAGAAATGGACTGGGACGCCTCGATAAAGGAATGGGAGACCGTGCTCGACATGTCGCCCAAAACGGACGATGCACTGAGAAAGCTGGCCATAACATCTATATCCGATGCCCAAGCCTTAAAGAAGACAAAGGACAAGAAGGAGAGTAAGGAGAAATAATGCACCCGATACTGTTTCATATAGGCCCGTTAACCGTCCATACATACGGCGTCCTTATCGCCGCCGCGTTCCTAGTCGCAATTACGCTTGCCGCAAGGGAAGGGAGGCCCCCACACCTCGACCACCATGTGCCCCATCTCCCCGGCAACACCGTGGGCACCCTCCAG
>JAKAHE010000043.1 GCA_021815285.1 Nitrospirota bacterium | reverse complement strand
CTCCTGTATATCTCTATCATGGCCTCTTCCGGAGTCCCAAGCTTGTCCAGTAAAAGAGTATCCCGAAGCGACGGTATGAAACGAATGCCGTCTATGAAGAGCAACTCGAACCAGGCGCCTTCGCCGGAACCGATTTTTGCCTTCAGGAGCTTCTGGATGGTCTCTTCCTTCAGTTCCTCGTTGCCCTCGGCTATAACCTCACCGGTTTCTGAATCCACGATGTCCTTAATGGCAATCCTGCCGGCCATTTCTTCCAGCGAAATTGGTATCTCGCTGACATTCATGGATTCGAGCTTTTTTATCGCGGCCTTGGTAATCTTGTTGCCTTTCCTGACGACGACTTCCTTGCCGTCAACCGTTATATCGCTAACCGCCTTCCATCCGGCCAGTATCTCTGCGTCTATCTTGCGCGCGAAGCCGTTCTTGACCGCGCGCACCTTCTCGACCGGGTAGTAGTATCGGAGCAGTTCCTCGTTTGAATAACCAAGGGCCTTGAGTAGTATCGTCGCGGGGATTTTCCTTCTGCGGTCTATCCTGACGTAGAGCAGGTCCTTGATGTCGAACTCGAAATCAAGCCAGGAACCGCGGTAAGGGATTATCCTGGCGGAGTAAAGTATCTTGCCGGAGGAGTGGGTCTTTCCCTTGTCGTGGGTAAAGAATGCGCCGGGGGAGCGGTGGAGCTGGCTTACAACCACTCTCTCCGTCCCGTTTATGATGAACGTGCCGTTCTCCGTCATAAGCGGGAGTTCTCCCAGATAAATATCCGCGCCTTCCTCCTTGGCGTATTTCAGGCGCCTCGTGCCGGTCTCCTCGTCTTTTTCCCAGGCGGCCAGGCGCACTTTTATTTTAAGAGGCGCCGCAAAGGTCGTGCCCCTCTGGAGGCATTCCCTGACTGAAAACTTCGGGTCGCCAATCGAATATTCCACAAATTCAATCGTGAAAGTCTCGTTGAAGTCTGCTATTGGGAAGATGGAATTGAAAGCAGCCTGAAGCCCGATGTTCTTCCTCTCGGCGGGAGCAATGTCCTGCTGAAGGAAGCGGTAATACGAACTTTTCTGAATGTCGATAAGGTCCGGGATGTCCATTATCGCGGGTATTTTCGCGAAATCCCTTCTCTCTTCTCGCATCTTGGAATAGGCCATCTGCTCTCCTTGATTTTAAGCTTATGCCCCATGCTTGAGGGGTTGTTTTTACTCGTACCATTAGACGCAAAAAGCCGCCGGCCCTCCAGCCCCATGACAGGGCGGAGGACCGACAGCCAAAACAAGCATCTACTTTACCTCTACGGAAGCGCCCTGCTCTTCGAGCTTTGCCTTTATCGTCGCGGCCTCTTCCTTTGAGACGCCGCCCTTTACTTCCTTCGGGGCGCCGTCAACCAGGTCCTTCGCCTCCTTGAGACCAAGGCCGGTCAGCTCGCGCACGACCTTGATGACCTGGATTTTCTTGTCGCCCGCCGAAGTGAGGATAACGTCGAAAGCCGTCTTCTCCTCCACGGCTGCCGGGGCGGCTCCGCCAGCCGGAGCTGCGGCAACCGCAACCGGGGCTGCGGCTGTTACTCCGTAACGCTCCTCGAACTCCTTGATGAACTCGCTCATCTGGAGTATCGTCATGTTGTCGATAAACGTGAATACCTGGTCTTTTGTAACTTCAGACATTTTTATCTCTCCTGTATCCGACTTGGAAATTTAAAATTAAAATTGTCGCTGCCCGATTCATCGGGCGTGTTCAATTTACGCCTTCTGCTCTTTCAGCGCGGACAGCGCATAGCCAAGCCTTGCGACCGTCGCGTTGAGCAGCCTTGCCATCTTTGAAGCCGGCGCCTGGAATCCCGCGGCCATCTGGGAAAGAAGCTGTTCCCTGGAGGGAAGAGTCGCTATCGCCTTAAGCTCCTTCTCGTCCGCAAGGGTTCCTTCTATTACGCCGATTTTTACCTTCAGCTTCTCGTTCTTCTTCGCAAATTCCGTTACAGCTTTAGCCGGCGCAACCGGGTCTCCGAAACCGAGCACAAGGCCAGTCGGGCCTTGCAGGTAGTCGTTAAGCTTCTGGGCGGAAGTCCCCGCAGCCGCGCGTATAGCAAGGGTGTTTTTCACGACCCTGTACTCAAGCTGGCTTTTGCGAAGCTCATTCCTGAGATCCGTGATCTCCGCCACCGTAAGACCCTTGTATTCCGTTACTATGGCGGCCTTCGCGGCTTCAAATTTCAGATGAAGCTCGTCTATAAGCTCCTGTTTTTCGTTCTTATTCAAACCTTAAACCCCCTTTCCAAGTCGTCGACAGGGGAATTCATTTTACCCTCTCGTCTCGGCGGGACGGCCAATTGGCCAATTAAGGGGCGAATCCAAAAACACGTGTTTCGTGTTCGCCTTTTTCGTATCAGTGCAGATTGTCACCCCCGTGAAAGCGGGAATGACAACTGAAATACACGAACACGATCAGCGAATAACGAATACGGATTTTTCCCCGCCCCTCCTGCTGTCTTCGACTCCTTAATCAAACCGCCCACAAAAACTGGACGGAAATTCATTATCCCATCGCCGCAGTGGCAAGGGCGATGTCGATCTTTACCCCAGGTCCCATCGTCGATGACACTACTATTTTTTTCATGTAGCGTCCCTTGGACGTGGCAGGTTTCGCCTTCATAAGCGCCTCAAGCACCACCGACGCATTCTCGACAAGCTTGTCCGCCGCGAACGAAACCTTGCCGACGGGGACATGGACGATACCGGCCTTCTCGACCCTGTATTCCACCTTGCCGGCCTTTATCTCGCGCACCGCCTTGCCTATGTCCATCGTGACCGTGCCTACCTTCGGGTTCGGCATGAGACCCCTGGGGCCGAGAAGCTTGCCGAGCTTGCCGACGGAACCCATCATATCCGGGGTGGCCACGACCCTGTCGAAGTCCATCCAGCCGCCCTGGACTTTCGCTACCATGTCGTCGGCGCCAGCGAAATCCGCTCCGGCGTCGGTCGCCTCTTTTTCTTTTTCGCCTTTCGCGAAGGCCAGAACCCTCACCGTCCTGCCCGTCCCGTTTGGAAGGCTGACCGAACCCCTGACCATCTGGTCGGAGCGTTTCGGGTCTACTCCAAGCACCACGGCAAGGTCAACGGACTCGTCGAATTTCGCGAACGCGCATTCCTTGACAAGCGCCATCGCCTCTTCAAGGGTATACTGCTTTGACTTGTCAACCTTTGCCAGGCTCGCCTTCAGCTTTTTCTGTTTCATACATATCTCCTTGATGAACCGTAAGAGGCGTATCCGGTTTACGCATTATGCGCTCCTCTGCCCCCCCCCCGCGTTCTCCCGCCGGTTAAAGACTCCTCCGGACGGCGGTATTTCCGGAGAACCAAATTCCTGGATTCCCGCCTTCGCGGGGAATGACAATCTTCCTTAACCCCCTCGCCCTCCGGGAGAGGGTCAGGGGTAAGCCCCCCACTACGCCGTAACTTCTATCCCCATGCTGCGGGCCGTGCCCTTTATTATCTTTATCGCGCCGTCTATGTCCACGGCGTTCAAATCCGGGAGCTTCGTCTGTGCAATCTCCCGCACCTGCGCCTCCGTGACCTTCCCTACCTTGTCCTTGTTCGGGACTCCGGAACCCTTCACAATCCCGGCGGCCTTCTTTATAAGCTCTGAGGCAGGCGGCGTCTTCAGGACGAATGTGAACGTCCTGTCGCTGTAGATGGTTATAACCACCGGAACGACCTGGCCGGCCATCTCCTGCGTCTGGGCGTTATATGCCTTGCAGAACTCCATGATGTTAACGCCGTGCTGGCCAAGGGCCGGGCCTACAGGCGGCGCGGGGTTTGCCTTCCCCGCCGGTATCTGGAGCTTTACATATCCTGTTATCTCTTTCTTTGGCATTTTAGGACTCCTTAATTATAAATAAATTACTATTTATCTATTTTAGCACGGCCCCCGCAGGCAGAAGCGTGTCCATCAGGACGCCGCAGGGATACCGGAATTTTACGCCTTTTCCACTTGCAGGAAGTCCAGTTCCACGGGCGTGGCGCGTCCGAAGATGGATACCATGACCTTGAGTTTGCCCTGGTCCACGTTCACTTCTTCAACCGTGCCGGTAAAGCTGATGAACGGGCCGTCCACAATCCTGACGGAATCACCGTGGCTGTAGGCCGCCTCGCGTTTCGCCGGGGCCGCGCCTTCCTCCATCTGTGTGCGGATAAGTCCCACCTCTTCTTCGGTTATGGGGGACGGCTTCTGCTTGTCGCCAACGAAACCGGTCACCTTCGGGGTATCCTTCACGAGGTGCCATGTGGCGTCGTCGAGATCCATCTGCACCAGTATATATCCGGGAAAGAATTTCCTTGTCGAGGTGCGCTTCTTGCCATTCCTGAGCTCAACCACGTCCTCTGTCGGCACCAGTATCTGGCTTACCTTGTCCTGGAGGCCCAGAGACTTTGCGCGCTCCTCTATGCTCGACTTTACCTTACCCTCGAAACCCGAGTAGGTATGCACCACATACCATTCCTTGGCCATCTTCTCTCCCAAATTATGATATGGCTCTTTTTAGCCCGCCTGAATCAACACCGGCCTCGACGGACACGATAAATCGCGCCCCTACAGATTCCCAAGGCCACTCCGGCCCGGTTAGCCCATTACCAGGAGCGACATCAGCTTCGACAGCCCCAGGTCTACCACCCCAAGAAACACCGACAGGAATATGACCGTCAGTATAACGACAATCGTCGAGCTTATAATCTCGTTTCTCGGCGGAAAGACCACCTTGGAAAGCTCGTTCTTGGATTCCTTGAGGAACTCTATCGCCTGGTTGAACATCTTTTTCCCCCGCCGCTCTTGCGGCATATCTTATAAGCCGCTTTTCTAAGAATGGCAGGCCAGGAGGGATTCGAACCCCCAACACCCGGATTTGGAGTCCGGCGCTCTAACCGTTAGAGCTACTGGCCTGTAGCTTTCTCTTGCTTGCTTTTTCTTTCCCGAAAGAAAAGCAAGTTAAGCCTTTGTTTCCTTGTGGACTGTATGGCTTCTGCAATGTTTGCAGTATTTTTTTAGCTCAAGCTTCTCCGTGGTGTTCTTCTTGTTCTTCATCGTGGAGTAGTTGCGCTGTTTGCAAGTCTGGCACGTAAGCAATATTATGTCACGCATGATAAAAGCTCCGGTTAATGCAAATGACGGGTGCAATAAATTGCGCCCCTGCAAAATTCCTGGATTCCCGTTTTCGCGGGAATGATGTTATCCGAGGCACTTTTACTCTATTATATCTGCGACGACGCCTGCGCCGACGGTTCTGCCGCCTTCGCGTATGGCGAAACGGAGTTCCTTCTCGCACGCTATCGGCGTGATAAGATCCACTTCCATCGACACATTGTCGCCTGGCATCACCATCTCAACTCCCTCAGGAAGCTTCACGACTCCCGTAACGTCCGTCGTCCGGAAGTAGAACTGAGGACGATAACCGTTGAAAAACGGCGTGTGCCTGCCGCCTTCTTCCTTCGTCAGGATATACGCCTCAGCCTTGAACTTCGTGTGCGGCGTTATCGACTTCGGCTTCGCAAGAACCATACCGCGCTCCACGTCTTCCTTCTTCGTGCCACGCAGAAGAACGCCAATGTTGTCTCCCGCCTGACCCTGGTCCAGAAGCTTCCTGAACATCTCGACGCCCGTAACGACCGTCTTCTGCGTATCGCGTATCCCGACTATCTCTACCTCGTCGCCCACCTTCACGATACCGCGCTCAACCCTGCCGGTTACGACAGTCCCACGACCGGAAATCGTGAACACGTCCTCGACAGGCATCAAAAACGGCTTGTCTATCGCGCGCTCAGGCGTCGGAATGTAGCTGTCTACCGCATCCATCAAATCCCAGATGCACTTATACTCGGCGGCGTCAGGATTCGTCGCTGCGGACTCAAGCGCCTTTAGCGCGCTGCCCTTTACAATGGGTATATCGTCGCCCGGAAACTCATACTTGGAAAGAAGCTCCCGAAGCTCAAGCTCCACAAGCTCCAATAGCTCATGGTCGTCAACCATGTCAACCTTGTTCATGAACACTACTATATAAGGAACTCCAACCTGGCGCGCCAGAAGTATGTGCTCGCGCGTCTGAGGCATCGGACCATCCGCCGCAGAAACAACCAAAATCGCTCCGTCCATCTGCGCCGCGCCAGTTATCATGTTCTTCACGTAGTCCGCATGGCCGGGGCAGTCAACGTGAGCATAATGACGGTTCCCCGTCTCATACTCCACGTGCGCAGTCGCTATCGTTATACCCCTCTCACGCTCCTCGGGAGCCTTGTCTATCTGATCAAACGCCGTAAACTTCGCCTGACCCTTCGTCGCCAACGTCTTCGTTATCGCCGCAGTCAAGGTCGTCTTCCCGTGATCAACATGACCTATCGTGCCTACATTAACATGCGGCTTCTTCCTCTCAAACTTCTCCTTTGCCATTGTCCCCCCTTGGGCCGTGCGCGGCCTTAGCTTAAGTCCGCCCTGCCTTTATTTTTGTTTCTTAAAACCTAAATCTGCCCGCTTATAAAACGAAAAAACACGAAGGTGCAAACCTCCCCGCGTCCGGTTTTCACGCCGCTTCGCCGGAATGCATCCCCCGCCTGACTGTTTCCTGGAGCCGACGACCAGGATCGAACTGGTGACCTCGTCCTTACCAAGGACGCGCTCTACCGACTGAGCTACGTCGGCGCTCTTGCCTACCTGCCCAGGTCTTCACGCCAGTCCCGTTCGAACTCCGGGAGGCTGACGCCTGCGGCATATTTCATGGCCTCGGATATGTCCTCGCCTTTTCCCATTTCCTTTATAAGCTGGGACAGGCTGTACATCCCGAACCTGTTTACATAATACCGGACAGCGGAGAGCGATTCGGCATATGCCTCTCTCGCCCTTGCCGCATCCATGCTTACAAAAGTCGAATCCAGGCTCGAAAGCGGCACGGGCGTAAAACCGACCGCCCCACGCTTCTTAGCCCAGTGTTCCTCGTATTGCGCGACCCCTTCGTCCAGCCAGGCGGGAACATGACCGCTGACTTCCGTATGGATAACGGCGTGCGTGTATTCGTGATGAAGCACCGCCGAAAGGGCCGTTTTGTCTATCATGCCGCCGCCCGCGGGGATTCTGATGTTGCCGTCGAAGACCCCGTCCGACCATGCGGGCGCATCGGTTATATCCACGAACTGCCGACGGGTATACAGGATGACGTTAATGGGCTCCTTCTGATAGAAATCGAGGTCGCTCCCGACATCGGAAGAGACGCTCTGCAATATGTCGAGCACAAGCTCGCCCAGTTTCCTGTCTTCCTCGCCGTCGTATTTTAAGTTGAAGTTATAGGTCTCCTTCCTCGTGAAGGAGCCTTCCACCCCAAGCTCTTTTCTGGCCTTCGCAAGCAGGCCCTGAATCGCCCTGTCTCCGGGCTTTTCCTGAAGGGCCTGTTCCCACTCCGACACAGCGTCCCGCAGGCGTCCGCGCTGGTAATATATCTGCCCCTTCAGTGTCATGGCCTGCGCACTGGAAGGGTTCAGATAAAGCGCCTCGTCGAGATAACCCTGCGCGTCGTCCATATGCTCAAGGCGATAGGAGCAGTACGCAAGCCCTAAATACGTCGAGAACTTCTTTGCAGGCTCGTTTAAGCGCGCCTTTCCGAAATCATCAAACGCCTCATCGAAATCTCCGGCGTTCAGCCTCTTCCAGCCCCGCCCGTCATATGCCTGAGCCAGCAATACCTTGTAGTCGTCGTCGAACGGGTCCCTGGACCCGTCGCTCTCAAGTATTTTTATCGCGCCGTCGAAATCCCCGGCGTTAAGCGCCTGAATGGCCCGTCCCTTTGCAGTCCCGGCCTGCGCCTTTATCACACGGCCATCGGCTCTCGCGCTTTCTCCAAGGAGAAGCGCCGCCGAAAAGACCGCCAGAGCCGCAAGAAATATTTTACGAGCCATCGGGAGCCGGCCCTTCAAACTCCGTTAATGGAGCGGGCGACGGGGCTCGAACCCGCGACCCCCAGCTTGGAAGGCTGGCGCTCTACCAACTGAGCTACACCCGCAAAACCAAAAATAAACCAATATGGTGGGGAGGGGAGGGTTCGAACCTCCGTAGGTGCAAGACCGGCAGATTTACAGTCTGCTGCCATTAACCGCTCGGCCACCTCCCCGTTCAAGCCGCCTGCGGGGCAATACTTCGGGCGACATCTTATACATTATAGCCGAAATTTTGTCAATCCTTTATTTCTAAAGGACTTAAAAAGCGCTTCCCGCCCGCCTTTTCCGCCCCCCTGCACACGCCGCAAAACCGAAACCGATGCCAAAAGAGGCAAACCATCATTTTCGTTTTAGTTAAGTAAGCTTACTATCATATATTTTGGGCCGCAATAAGTCAAGAAAATTTTGTCGGGCGCTCTGATTCGTTATTGAAAATCGGTCACCGTTACTATATAATTTCTGATTCAAAATGCAAATGCATAGGAGAGATATGCCGTTGGAGCGGTTTTTTAAGAATGCCAGAGACATCAAGGCGGGCCTTGAGGACGCGGGGAGGCTTGCGGATCTGATACCTGCGCTCTCGGCACAGCTCGGCGCGGAAGAGGCAATCGTAAGTCTCGCACGCACTACGGACGATCTGAAGGCCATAGAATTGGAGCTTTTCGGCAAGAAGGGAATAATCTCCATCCTCCGAAAGAAAATCCCGCAGGAGGCTCTGGAAGACAGAAAAGAGGCCGGACGCCTCTTAAACGAGATAGCTGGCCGCTATGAATCCGCGCTTAAGGCCAGGGGCGAGGAGCTTGCCGCAGCCGAACGCGCGCAGGCGCTCGCCTCGCAGAGGCTTGACGTTACCATGCCGGGCAGGAGGCCGGGCGTGGGCAGGCCGCATCCCATCACAACCGTAACGCGGGAGGTGGTGGAGATATTCCGGGAGATGGGTTTCTCCGTTGCGGAAGGACCGGAAGTGGAGCTCGATTATTATAACTTCGAGACACTGAACATGCCCAAGGACCACCCCGCGCGCGACATGCAGGACACGTTTTACGTGTCCGACGAGGTCGTCCTTCGCACGCATACGTCGCCGGTGCAGGTACGGACGATGAAGTTCTGCCGCCCGCCTGTGCAGGTAATCGCGCCGGGCAAAGTATATCGCTGCGACGCGGACGTATCGCACACGCCGATGTTTCACCAGGTCGAAGGGTTGATGGTGGACAGGCACATAAATTTCTCGCACCTGAAGGGTGTGCTTGAGACGTTCATCTCGAAAATGTTCGGCGCGGGCACAGCAACTCGCTTCAGGCCGAGCTTTTTCCCGTTCACGGAGCCTTCCGCCGAAGTTGACATCAGGTGTGTTATATGCGGCGGAAAGGGATGCCGGGTCTGCAAAAACACCGGCTGGCTCGAGATACTCGGGGCGGGGATGGTAGACCCGGAGGTCTTCAAGGCCGTCGGATACGACCCTGAGGAATTTACGGGCTTCGCCTTCGGTCTCGGCATGGAACGCATAACTATGCTCAAATACGGCATCGACGACATCCGCCTCTTCTATGAGAACGACATGCGCTTCTTAAGGCAATTCTGATGAAGTCCGGACGGATGTTCCTCTCGCAGAAGAGGATGAATGAGGTAATTCTTTATTGCATCGGGGCGGACATCGTCCTGGGGTATCTGCTGAAGAGGTTCCAGGGGCCTTTGACATTAGCGCCTCTCGCGCTTCTGTACGTCCTGAACCTCATTGTTATAGCGGCGGTATACCGTTTCTGGAAGTTTCCGGTGTTCGAGTGGAACGAAAAGGATTTTACAGTCTACGGCATAAACCCCTGGAAGAAGGACAGATGCCCATGGGAGAAGGCGGCCAAGGCCGGGTTCAGGGCCGTTCCAGGCAAGAAAGGACGAATCAGGGAGTTCTTTCTGATCGATTATTCAACACCCAAAGGGCCCAAGACCGGCGTCGTGCCGATGGACATGATAGGCTTTCAGGATAGGATAAAAAAGGAGCTTGAGGAATTTCTCCGGGAGAAGGCGATAAAGCCATATTAAAACACTTGTAGCTGCCCCATTTATGGGGCGCTTTTAAAAATCGCCTGATGAATCAGGCAGCTACAAAAGCAATAATTATAGAGGATACGTAAAATTGCGGATAAGCTTTAACTGGTTAAAGGAGTTCGTGGACACCGACCTGACGGTTTTGCAGGTCTCCGAAAAGTTGACAATGGCCGGGCTTGAGGTCGAGGGCCTGGAATACCTCGGCGAGGGCATAAGCGGCGTGGTCGTGGGCAGGGTAGTGTCGATAAGCCCGCATCCGAATGCCGACAAACTCACGCTCTGCGAGGTGGACAACGGCACGGAGGTCCTGCCAATTGTCTGCGGCGCAAAAAACATGAAGGCCGGGGACAAAGTCCCGCTGGCCATGGCCGGAGCGAAACTGCCAGGCGGGCTGAAGATAGAAAAGGCAAAGCTCCGGGGCGTAATGTCCTTCGGTATGCTGTGCTCCGAGAAGGAACTCGGGCTTGCGAAGGAATCCTCCGGACTTATGATACTCCCGGAAGATGCGCCTGTCGGCGATGACATAGTCAAGGCAATCGGCCTTGACGACTGGGCGATGGAGATTAACGTGACGCCCAACCGTCCGGACTGCCTCTGCGCAATCGGTATCGCGCGTGAGGCGGCAGCCCTCGCGCGGGCGGCGCTCAGACAGCCGAAGTTCAGGCTTGACGAACATGGCGCGAATATAGCCGGGCGCATGAAGGTTACGATTGAAGACCCGGAACTCTGTCCGCGCTATGCCGGGAGACTTGTCACGGGCGTAAAGGTCGGGCCGTCCCCGGTGTGGATGCAGAGGCGGCTTAGGGCCGTGGGGGTGCGGAGCATAAATAACGTCGTCGATGCGACGAACTACGTTATGATGGAAATGGGACAGCCGCTCCATGCATTCGACTACCAGTTCCTCGCAGGCCAGGAGATAATCGTACGCCCGGCTGAGGAAGGAGAGGTGTTTACGACGCTTGACGGCATAGAGAGAAAGCTCTCAGCCGGTATGCTCCTTATCTGCGACGCAGACAGACCAGTCGCGCTTGCCGGGGTGATGGGCGGGCAGAACTCAGAAGTCTCTGACGCGACTACGGAAATTTTCCTCGAATCCGCGTATTTCAACCCTTCGAGTGTCCGGAAGACATCCCGGAAGCTCGGCCTGCATACGGAGGCGTCTCATCGTTTCGAGCGAGGGGCGGACCCGGAAGGCGTCATAAAGGCCCTTGACAGGGCGGCGTCCATGATAGCGAATATCTCCGGCGGAGCAATCGCGCGCGGAAGGATCGACGAATACCCAAACCCGTTAAAGATGCCGGTGGTCTCGCTCCGCGTGCCGAGGATGAACGCCGTGCTCGGGGCGGGCCTCGAAAAAGACGAGATAGCCGACATAATGAAGCGGCTGCATATAAAAATAAACGAGGAAAGTCCGGATTCCCTTCTTCTTCAGGCCCCGACATTCAGGCCGGACTTGACCCGCGAGATAGACTTTGTCGAGGAGGCCGCGAGGGTCTACGGATACGGCAAGATAAGGAGTTCGATGCCCGCGCGCGCCGTGGCGGCGCGGGAGCCGGACTTTGCTCTCATGGCATCCAGGCGGGCCAGGGAAGCCATGCACGACTGCGGTTTTTATGAAGTGGTAAACTATAGCTTCATGGATTCGAGGGATTTAGACCGGCTCGGCCTGTCTGAGGACGATTTCAGGAGAAAGAGCGTTGCTTTGCGCAACCCGCTCTCCGTCGAGCAGTCCGTCATGCGCACGACCCTTCTGCCGAGCCTTCTGAACAACCTTTCCTGGAACTTGAGCCGCGGCGTCAGGGACATGAAAATCTTCGAGCTTTCCCGTGTTTTCATCAACGCCGGGCCCGGGCTTCCGAACGAGCCTCTGAAAATCGGCGGGCTGGCGTGCGGCGTGCGGTCTGCATCGCCCTGGGACGCAAGCGACAGGGAGACCGATTTCTACGATGTTAAAGGCGCGGTAGAGCAGCTTCTGGATGCCCTGCGGGTTACAAACGCGGTATTCGCCACGGAGGAGGGCACGCCTTTTCTGCATCCTGGCAAGGCGGCAAGGCTCCTGGTTGGCGGAAGCCCGGCGGGATATATCGGCCAGGCGCATCCGGACGTAGCCGGGAGATGGGACATCCCGGCTGATGTGTATGTGTTCGAGATAGACTTCCAGTCCATAACCGAGGCCGCGCAGGAATTGCCTTCCCGGCGCGGACCACTTATCCAACCGGCCTCATACGGGCCTCGAAAATTAGGGTGCAGGAAACAAGCGATGAAAGACGTATTCCGCCGGCTCGGCTCCGACTT
>JAKAHE010000222.1 GCA_021815285.1 Nitrospirota bacterium | reverse complement strand
CAGGCCGATTACCGCTACAATTTCCCCGGCAAAGGCATCGTCAATATTCTCCCGCTGATTCGCGTGCATGCGCACGATTCGCCCGACCCTTTCTTTTTTGTCTTTTGTGGCATTAAGAATATATGTACCGGTTGAAAGTACGCCGGAATAGATGCGCACGTACACTAACTTGCCCATGTGAGGGTCTGCCTGGACCTTAAAAGCCAGCCCGGAAAAGGGACTATTGGAATCGGGCTTTCTCTCCAGGGTTTTTTCTGCGTCCAGGGGATCGTGCCCGTTTACCGCCGGCAAATCAAGAGGCGAAGGCAAAAATAAAGTCACCGCATCAAGCAGCTTCTGCACGCCCTTGTTCTTAAAGGCCGAACCGCAAAGCAATGGCACCATTTTATTGGCAATTGTCCCCCGCCGTAAAACCCCGACGATTTCTTCCTTGGTGAATACCGCTCCCGGCTCAAGGAATTTTTTCATCATCGCATCATCAAACCCTGCGATTTTCTCCAGCAAAAGGTGCCGATAATTCTGCGCCTGCTCCAGGTGGTCGGCGGGAATCTCTTCGACTTTAAATTCCCTGCCCTGCGATTCCTGATCATAAACATAGGCCTTCATTTCAATCAGATCAATCACCCCGCGAAAAGTTTCTTCGCTTCCCAGCGGAATCTCTATCGGCACGGCATTGCCGCCTAAATCTTCTTCGATGCCTTTTAAGACCGCGCCCTCGGAATCTCCCATCCGGAACGACTTCAGCAGGCCGTGGACGGATATTATAAACTGGGCGCTCACTGTTTTCCGCTGTTTTCCCCGGCCTTTACTTTCAGCCTTGAATATATTTTCTCCAGCACGGTCATGAATTTTTTATCCGCCAGGTCTTCCTTCGCGCCGGCATGGAGCGTCTTGCCGAGCAGGGTTACCACATCGCCGAGAGACTCTTTCTGCGCATCAGGCGGGGCGGTAAATACTATCTTCTGGATGTCCGCGCCGGAGATGATATTTTCTCCGTATCGCGTGAAAACGTCCACCTCGTCGAGTTTAAGGTTCATGGCGCCTATGATGCCTTCCTTCCTGGAGGACAATGACACCTTCTGCATTGCGCCGTTTCTCAGCAGTATGTTTATCGGCTGCCTGTCGCCTTCGACGGGCAGGAACTCCATCTGGGCGATGTCCGAGAGCATGAAGCTGTACAAGTTCCCTTCCGCGCCGCCGTAAAGAATGTCGAAATCGTACCGGTACGTGGGCGCGATGGCCGGAAGCTTCCAGCTTGTGTGAATGACGATGATACCGCTCCTTATCGCGCCGCTCTGCTTGTAGACGGATCCATCGATAAGAAAGCCGGAACTGGAAGAGAGCTTTTCACCCGTGCCGGCGCAAAACGCCTGAGAAGCGATGAACACCGAAAAAACCATGAAAGCAGCAACAGTCTTGAATTTCATGACGTTACCTCCTTTATTCGTACCTGAGAGCCTCAAGCGGGTCTATCTTCGCCGCCTGCCAGGACGGATATAGCGTTGCCACGAAACTGATTATCATGGCGGAAGCGCACACAACTATTATTTCGACGGGGTCCATCCTTGCGGGCAGATGATTTATGTAATATATATCGCTGGGGAGCGATATGAGGTTTGTCTTTTCTATGATGAGGCATATCCCCGTCCCCAATGCAAGACCGATTGCCGTCCCGACCACTCCGATTATGGCGCCGTTTATCAGAAATATCTTCATTATACCTGCATTTGTCGCGCCCATGGACTTGAGTATCGCTATCTCCCGCGCCTTGTCCATGACTATCATTATAAGCGTGCTGACGATGTTGAACGATGCGACGATAATTATAAGCGCGAGTATGACGAACATGGTAATCTTCTCAAGCTTAAGCGCGGAAAAAAGGCTCCGGTTCATCTGCATCCAGTCCTGCGCGCGGAACGGAAATCCGAGCCGGCTCTGTATGGTTCCGGCCAATGGCGCCGCAAGTCCGAGGTCGTCTATCCGCACCTCGAAGCCGGTTATGGAATCTCCGAATCCGAAGAACTTCTGGGCCTCCGGGATGGATATGTATGCGAGTTTGGAGTCGTATTCGTACATGCCGGTGTCGAAAATCCCGCGCACTATGAATTCCTTGAACTTAGGCGCGGGTCCGAGCGGGGTGATGGTGCCGAACGGGGAGACTACCCGCACCTTGTCTCCCATCTGCACGTCGAGGTTTACGGCCAGTTCCCGCCCAAGGAGTATTCCCGGCGTGGGACCGGCCTCTGAGAGTCCGGATATGTTCCCGGCGACCATTACCTTTGAAAGCTTTATTACATTACCTATGGAGGCCGGGTCTACGCCTTTCAAAATTATCCCTGAGACGCTGTTGGGAGAGGTAAGCATTACCTCGCTGTATGTGAACGGCGCGACGGAGACGACATGCGGAATCGCCTGTATCTTCTTCATCGGGACGTCGTAATCCGGTATGCCCTTGTCGTAAAAAGACGTTACGATAATAGGGGAGTTGGTGCCGAGGATTTTCTTTTCCAGGTCGTTCTCAAACCCGCTCATCACGGACAAAACGACAATGAGCGTCATGACGCCAAGCGCGACGCCGCCGATGGAGATGATGGTGTTGAGCGATATTGGGGCGCGCTTGTGCTTTCCCTTCAGGTAGCGGAGAGCGATAAAGGAGGAGTAAGACATCTTTTAAGATTGCTCTTTCCGAAGCTGCGGGAACAATATCACGTCCCGTATTGAGGCCGAATCCGTCATAAGCATAACGAGGCGATCGATTCCTATTCCTTCTCCGGCTGTAGGAGGCATACCGTATTCCAGCGCGCGGACATAGTCCTCATCCATGAACTGCGCCTCCTGGTCTCCCTTCTCGCGCTGGGCAACCTGGTCTTTAAAACGCGAAAGCTGATCCTGCGGGTCGTTAAGCTCGGAGAATGCGTTCGCCATCTCCCTTCCGGCGATTATAAGCTCGAAGCGATCTACCA
>JAKAHE010000042.1 GCA_021815285.1 Nitrospirota bacterium | reverse complement strand
GCCGGGCGGAACCAACTCCTCGATACTTACAAATTCCAACTCCGTCTGCTTCTCGGTCTGACGTTTTACCATGACGCCATAATAACAAAAGTCCCCGCCAGTTGGCGAGGACTTTGTCAACAGTCTGAGCCCGCCCAAAAAAGGCGGGGTTTTTCATGTGTTTTCAAGCCGCCTTTCTCGTCTCCTCCGCCCTGGCCTGCCCGTTATACGTGTAAGTGTTTACCAGCCGGCAGAGATGCCTGAGCATACCTTCGGTATCCTTTCTTATCATGCACTGCTCGATCATGTTCCCGAACTTCATTATGGATGCCCTGTCCGGGAGGTCCTTCGATACCGCCATGAATACCTTGCTGGCCGGAGTAAAGGACACGTCTTCGCTTTTGTCGAAAAGCTCTTCGTAGAGTTTCTCTCCCGGGCGGAGGCCGATATATTCCAGCTTTATATCTTTCTCAGGCTCGTAGCCGGAAAGGGTAATCATGTTCCGGGCGAGGTCGGCTATCTTCATCGGTTCGCCCATGTCGAGGACGAATATCTCGCCGCCCATACCGATGCTCGCCGCCTGGAGCACGAGCTGGACGGCCTCCGGTATAAGCATCAGGAAGCGCACGATGTCCGGGTGTGTAACGGTTACTGGGCCGCCGCGCTTTATCTGCTCACGGAATAGCGGCACGACGCTGCCGGAGGATCCCAGGACGTTTCCGAAGCGGACTGTTATGTATTTGGTGGAAGAGTTCTCGTTCAGCGCATGCACGAAAAGCTCGCAGGCGCGTTTCGAGGCGCCCATTACGGAACTGGGATTGACGGCCTTGTCGGTGGAAATTAGCACGAAGCGCTCCACGCCGTGCTCTCCGGCCAGGACTGCGCACTTGCGGGTTCCGAGGATGTTATTGCATATAGCCTCGCGGGGGTTCGCCTCCATCATCGGGACGTGCTTGTGGGCTGCGGCATGGAATACTGTGTCGGGCGCATGGCATGAAAGTGTTTCCTCCAGCCTGTGCCTGTCGTTTACGTCTCCTATGACGGGGTAAAAAGGCGCCGCATCGTCCCTGCGCCGGATTTCCATCTCCAGATTATACAGGCTGTTCTCGTGCCGCTCGTAAGCCACTACCGCCTTCGCGCCGAGGCTTAAGGCCTGGCGGCATATCTCGGAGCCTATGGAGCCTCCGGCTCCCGTAACCATTATCGTCCTGCCCTTTATGAAATAGGCGAGCGCGTCTTTGTCCGCCTTCACGGGTGGGCGGGCCAGGAGGTCTTCCAGTTCCAGCGGCCTGATATGGTTTACATCCACGTGTCCGTTTATGATGTCGCTTATCGAAGGCAGCGTCTTTATCGGAAGCCTGTACTCCGAGAGCCTCTTCATAATCGACATCATGGTCTCCGGCTTCGCGGATGGTATGGCGATAAGAAACTCCTCCGGCCTGAACTCGCTTATAACCGCTTTTATGTCATCCATAGCGCCGACAATCGGCACGCCGTGTATGGACAGGCCCTTCTTCATCTTGTCATCGTCTATGAAGCAGACAGGGTCGTGCAGGCGCTGGTTCTTGCGCATATCCCGCACAATCATTTCTCCCGCATTGCCCGCGCCGATTATAAGCACTTTCTTTCCGTTTGCGCCGACAACTATATACTCCTTGTAAATCCTTGACAGGAGTCTTATGCTGCTTGCAAAAGCCACCGTCAGGAGCCAGTCCAGAGCTATGACCGAGGGCGGGATCGACGGATTTCTGAACAGCCACAGCCACGCAATCGCGGCGTAGAGTATGGTTCCGGCTGTAACGGAAAGCACTATTCTGACGACATCGCTTACGCTGGTATATCTCCACAACCCCTTGTACAGGCCGAAGACCTTGAAAAGCGGCAGACGCACAGCCAGCGCGAGCAGCATCGAATACGGCATTATCAGGGCATATCTCCCCGGCGCCGCTCCCTCGAACCGGAGCGAGAACGCGAGATATTGGGCAAGGACCACAACGGACGCATGGTATAGCAGAATGAACAGGCCCCTGTATGCGGCGACAAATTCCTTTACCCCGTGAAAACGCCTGCCGGTATTGACGCATACGCTGCACGCCCTGTCGCGGAACAGCCCGCAGCACCGCGAAAACCTTGAGGAAAAAAGGGCCAGAAACGTCATGAAAATTATCTCGATGTCTCTGAAGAGATTCGTCTCCCGCACGTACCGCTTGTTCAGTTCTATCTTGGCCGGGAGCACCGTGCCCAGGTAATATTTCTCCGGATCGCCCGATTCCTTGAGCACCTCCTCCTCGCTGTGATAGACGATGGATGCGTAATCGGTAATCCCGGGGCGGACTTTCAGTATCTCGCGGAAATCGCCCGCGAAACGGTTTACGTATTTCCATACCTCCGGACGCGGGCCGACAACGCTCATATCGCCTTTCAGGACGTTTACAAGCTGGGGCAGTTCGTCAAGCTTCAGTTTTCTCAGGAGCCTGCCGAGTCTTGTCACCCGCGCGTCTCCCTCTATCGTGATAAGCGGGCCTGCACGGCGGGCATTCCTTGTCATGGAGCGGAACTTGTACATCCTGAACGGCTTGAGCCCCCTGCCTATCCTTTCCTGCACGAAGAACACAGGCCCGCCGTCCCCGAGTTTTATCGCAGCCGCTATGAGAAGCATGAGCGGGGAAAGAAAGATAAGCCACAGCCCAGAGAATACCATGTCGAAGAGTCTTTTTGCGGTTCCCATCAGGTATTACTCCCTTACGCGGCGAGCTTGCAGCCGGTCGACCGGTTGCCGCCGGCTGCCGTCGCCTGTTTCACATAGTTCCTCCCCAGCGTCTCCCTGACAGTTTCTATCACGTAATCCAGCTCCTCGTCTGTCATCTTCGGATAAAACGGCAGAGAGAGTATTCTCTTGTACTGACCCTCGGCGTTTGGGAAATCCGACGGTTTGTAGCCGTATTTCTGCCGGTAGTATGGGTGAAGGTGAAGGGGTATGAAGTGAACCGAGGCGAATACGCCGCGCGAGCGGAGCTCCTCTATGAACCTGCCCCTGTCTATGCCGAGCATCTCGAGGTTCAGCTTTATGATATAGAGGTGCCACGAGTGCTCCACGTCTGGAGAGACTTCCGGCAGATCTATTCCGGGCATATCCCTGAACGCGTGGCTGTAGACCTCGGCGTGTCTCATCCGCATCTCCAGGAGGCTTTCGGAGCGCCTGAGCTGGCTGATTCCGATAGCCGAGAGCACGTCCGGGAGGTTATACTTGAACCCCGGCTGAAGCACCTCGTAATACCACGAGCCTTCCTTCGAATAGCGGTTCCAGGCGCCCTTGCTGATTCCGTGCAGGCTCATGATGCGCATACGCTCGGCGTATCCGTCGTCGTCAGTGGCGAGCATACCGCCTTCGGCGGACGTGATGCATTTTGTCGGATAAAACGAGAAACAGGTAACAGGGCTTATCGAGCCTATCATACGCCCCTTGTAGCGTGCGGGCATCGTATGCGCGGCGTCCTCCACGACCTTCAGTCCGTATTTCCCGGCAATGCCTGTGATGGCGTCCATGTCGCAGGGCTGTCCGGCCATGTGAACAGGGATGACCGCTTTCGTTCTATTGCGCTCCTCAGGTGTCATTTTCTTCAGAGTCTCCTCCAGCAGTTCAGGAGACATGTTCAGGGTGCCCGGGTCTATGTCCACGAATACGGGAGTCGCCCCCATGTATTCTATGACCTCAGCCGTCGCGGCGAACGTCATGGGGGTGGTGAGGACAATGTCGCCCTTCCCGACACCCACGGCGTCCATCGCCAGATGCAGGGCCGCCGTGCAGGAACTGACTGCGATGGCGTGTTTGCAGCCGACGTAGGAGGCGAAGTCCGCCTCGAACTGTTTCGTCTTCGGTCCCGTCGTGAGCCATCCGGACTTCAGCGTATCGACCACGGAATCGATTTCTTCTTTGCCGATGTAGGGCACGGAAAAAGGTATGAACATTTTTTTCATGGCGGACTCCTTGTGATGCTACGCGGCGTAAAATTCCTTGATCCGTTCCACGACATAATTTATAGCCTCGGAGCCGAGTTCCGGGTATACCGGGAGGGCAAGCGTCTCCGCCGCGGCATTCTCGCTCTCCGGGAAATCTCCCTGTTTATGGCCCAGGTAGGCAAAACACTCCTGAAGGTGCATCGGGAGCGGATAATATATTTCCGTTCCCACACCCTTCTCCCGCAGAAAACCCATCAGGGCGTCCCTGTCCTTCGCCCTTATTACATACTGGTTGAATATATGCCGGAATCCTTTTTCGATATATGGAGTCTTCACCGGGACGCCGGCATGGGCCAGAAGCATGTTGTACAGGTTCGCGTTCTCGCGCCTCTTCTCGCTCCAGAGGTCCAGGTGTTTGAGTTTTACCGAGAGCACCGCCGCCTGAATGGCGTCCAGGCGGAAATTTCCGCCGATTATCTTGTGATAGTATTTCGGACTGCTCCCGTGCGCGCGCAATACGCCGAGCCTCTCCTTAAGCCCGTCGCTGCTCGTTACCACCATTCCCCCGTCGCCCAGGGCGCCCAGGTTCTTGCTCGGGAAGAACGAGAAACACCCCGTGTCCCCGACGCTCCCGGCTGGCCTGCCCTTGCCGTCTCTCGCGCCTATCGCCTGGGCCGCGTCCTCGATTACCGCCGCGCCGTATTCGCGGGCTATATTCATAATCGCGTCCATGTCGCAGCACTGGCCGTAGAGGTGCACCGGTATAATCGCCTTTAGCCTGCCTTCCGGTATTTTTTTCGCCGCCCTGGCTATTTTATCCGGGCTTATGTTATACGTCCTGGGGTCTATGTCCGCGAATACCGGGGTTGCGCCGAGCCTTGCGACCGCACCCGCCGTGGCGAAAAAGGTATACGGAGTGGTGATGACGTAATCCCCGTGTCCGACCTTAAACGCCATAAGCGATATAAGAAGGGCGTCTGAGCCGGATGACACCCCTATTCCCCATTTCGCCGCAGAATAACGGGCAACCTGTTCCTCCAGTTCCGCCACCTTCGGCCCGAGGATGAAGTGCTGGGCCTCCAGCACATCGATGACGGCGCCGATAACGTCCTCCCTTATTGCGTCATACTGCGCCTTGAGGTCAAGCAACGGTACTTTCAATGTTCTGCCTCCTCTCGACTTTGCCGCCTCTTTTTTCATACGGTTTTCCGCATGACGGGCATGACGCTTCGTCTCCGTTGATGTCAAGTCTTACACCGCACTCGCACATGTATCCCGCCACGCGCGCCGGGTTTCCCACGACCAGCGCGTAATCCGGCACGTCTTTTGTCACCACCGCGCCCGCGCCCACAAACGCATGCCGGCCTATCGTATGTCCGCAGACCACCGTGCAGTTCGCCCCCAGCGTCGCGCCCTCCTTTACAACCGTCGGCCTGTATTCGCGGCGCCGGGATATGCGGCTCCTGGGGTTCATCACGTTGGTAAACACCATCGACGGCCCGCAGAATACCCCGTCTTCCAGCACAACGCCCGTGTATACCGAGACATTGTTCTGTATCTTCACGTTGTCGCCTATCTTCACGCCGGAAGAGATTACGACGTTCTGGCCGATGTTGCAGCCGCGGCCTATTTCTGAATCCTTCATCACGTGCGAGAAATGCCAGATGGTCGTGCCTTCGCCTATATGCGCGGGCTGGTCGATTACTGCGCTCGGATGGGCGAAAAATTTCCCTTTTCCGTCCGGCAGGGAAATTTTTTCTCCACCTTCAAGCGATCTCTGGCAGGCCTGGAGCACGCGGAGCACGCGGAGACCTTCCGCGCCGTCCGTCACCGGAGATTTCCTCTCCCTGACACATTGCAGGAAGTGAGAGAGTTCGTTTAAAAGAGGCTCCGTTCCCGGAAGCTCGACAACCTCCGCGTCCTTTTTCTCCGGCACAGGGACTTTCCCTTTCCAGATTACCTCGTGCGGATAGACAAGGAGCTTCCCGTCTTTCTGCGTGTCGTCGAATACCGCCATCTTCCGGCTCCCGACCACCACCAGCTTCTGCTCCTTGCAGGGGTTCAGCCAGCTTGCGAATATGTGCGCCTTCATGCCGGACGGGAAGCTCAGGAACGCGCACGCGCTGTCGTGGACGCCGCTCTGTAGAAAGGCCCCGCCTCCGCAGAACACGTCCGAGGGCATCTCGCCGGCCAGGCCGAGCACGACTGATATGTCGTGCGGCGCAAAGCTCCAGAGCGCGTTCTCCTCGCTTCTGAACTTTCCGAGGTTGAGGCGGTTCGAGTAGATATAATAAATTTTCCCGAGCTCGCCCCGGTTAATCATCTCGCCAAGCTTCACCACGGCGTCGTGGTAGTGCAGCAGGTGCCCGACCATCAGCACGCGCCCAAGGCTGGCGGCCATCGAGACCAGGGCTTCGCCCTCGGATTCGGAAAGGCAGAGCGGCTTCTCGACGAAGACGTCCTTCCCGGCCTCGAGGGCCCGCCGTATCATCTCCGCGTGAGCCGCCGCGGGAGAGGCTATGGCGACGGCGCCGATTCTTTCGTCGCTCAGTACGGCTTCGTAGTCCGTCTCCGTGCGCACCCCCACGTATGTTTCCCTCTGCTCTTCGAGCGCTTTCCTGTTCATATCGCAGACGCACGAGAGCGCGCACAGCCTGTGCAGGGTCCTGACGATGTTTTTGCCCCAGTATCCCGCGCCTATTGCCGCCACCGCCACGGGTCTGTCTGCCGCCGGATTTCTCATTTTTTCCTCCATTACGCCTTGAATATCTTCTTTTTGGTGTCCCTTACCGCCGCCGTGGCGTTTCTGGTGTCTATTATCAGGTTAGAGTTCTCGTATATGAATTCGTAGTCGAAGTCGCTGTGGTCGGTTAGTATTACCGCCGCATCGTATCTCGAGAGGTTCTTTTCGCTTAAGGCCACGGAAGTCATGTCCAGCCTGTATTTCCTGAGCTTCGGAATCTTCGGGACGTAAGGGTCGGAGTAGTCCACCTTCGCTTCCTTTGCCATCAGGAGTTCAATGACCTTCAGCGCGGGGGATTCGCGCATGTCGTCCACGTTCTTTTTGTACGCCACGCCGAGCACGAGCACCCTGGCCCCCTTGAGCGCCTTGCCATGCCGGTTCAGCGCCTGCGCGGTCTTCTCTATTACGTAATAGGGCATGTAGGTTATTATCTCGCCCGCAAGCTCTATGAATCGCGTATGGAAATCGTATTTCCGGGCCTTCCAAGTGAGGTAGAACGGGTCTATCGGTATGCAGTGCCCGCCAAGGCCCGGCCCCGGATAGAACGGCATGTAGCCGAACGGCTTGGTGGATGCGGCGGATATTACCTCCCAGACGTCGATGTCCATGCGGTCGAAAAGCACCTTCATCTCGTTTACCAGGGCGATGTTCACGCTCCGGAATATGTTTTCAAGCAGTTTCGTCGCCTCGGCTACGCGGGTAGAGGATACCGGGACGGTTCTTTTGATTATGCTGCCGTACAGGGCGTTCGCGGCCTTGAGGCACCTGCCCGTATAACCGCCGACGACCTTGGGGATTGTGGATGTATTGAAGCTTCCGTTATTCGGGTCTTCCCGTTCCGGGGAAAACGCCAGGAAAAAGTCCCTGCCCGCGTAAAGCCCGGTCTTCTCGAGGACGGCGCGCATCTCCTCGTCCGTCGTGCCGGGGTATGTCGTGGATTCGAGTATCACGAGCTGACCCTCTCTCAGCGTCCTCGCGGCCGCCTCCGTCGAGTTCAGGACGTATGAGAGGTCCGGCTCCCTGTATTCGTTTAACGGCGTGGGGACGCAGATTATCACGCAGTCCGCATCCCTTAGCCTTTCGAAATCCGCGGTGGCGGAAAACCTGCCGGAGCCGGCAAGTTCGGAGACTGATGCGTCCGGGATGTGTTTTATATAGCTTTTCCCCGCCAGGAGTCGTTCTATCTTCTCCATGTCCTTATCGAAACCTATAACCGGGAACCCGGCCCCGGCGAACGCCTGGACAAGGGGCAGACCGACGTATCCCAGACCGATTACGCCCACGGTCGCCTTCCGGGTCTCGATTTTCTCAAGCAGGGTCTCGAAAATATCCGTCGTCTTAAGCTTCCTGACATCGTTTCTTTCGGTAAGAGTTTCCATGTCGCCCCCCCCAGGGTAAATTTTAAAATCGCCGGAATCTCGTCATGGGCGCAGCCCGTCCCGGTTCATTCAACCGTAACGCTTTTTGCAAGGTTACGGGGCTGGTCCACATCGCTCCCCCTAAGGAGCGCAATCCTGTAGGCAAGGAGCTGGAGGGGCACGGCCATCAGCATAGGCGTCAGACATGGGACGGTGTCGGGCACCCGGTACAAATAATCCGCCTTCCCCTCCAGCTTTCTGCCACCGTTCGTGGTAAAGGCGATAACCTGCCCGCCCCGCGAACGGACTTCTTCTATGTTGGAAGCGACCTTCTCGAACACGTCGTCCGCCGGCGCCACTACCACCACCGGCATGTTCTCGTCTATAAGCGCTATCGGCCCGTGCTTCATCTCCCCCGCCGCATAGCCTTCGGCGTGAATATAGGAAATCTCCTTCAGCTTCAGCGCCCCCTCAAGCGCCACGGGGTAGCTGTATCCTCGGCCCAGGTAAAGGAAATCGCGGGCCTTGCAGAACATCCTGGCGAGACGGCCCATATCCTCTTCCATCCGTGACAGCGTCTGCTCCACCTTTCCCGGCATGGCGGACAGCTCGCCGAGCAGAAAAGCCGCCCTCTCGCTATCCAGCATGCCTCGAAGCGTCCCGATGCGGACGGCAAGCAGGAAAAGGGCTGTAAGCTGGGCCGTGAAGGCCTTGGTGCTCGCCACGCCTATCTCCGGGCCGGCATGTGTGTATATCACCCCGTCCGCCTCTCTTGCGGCTGTGCTGCCCACCACGTTGCATATCGAAATGGCCGTTGCTCCGAGCTTCCTTGCCTCGCGCATCGCGGCAAGGGTATCTGCCGTCTCGCCGGACTGCGTCACCGCCACGAAAAGCGTGTCCGGGCCGACGATGGGATTCCTGTAGCGGAACTCCGAAGCGATGTCCACCTCCACCGGGAGCCGGGCCAGTTCCTCGAGCCAGAGTTTCGCTATCAGGCAGGAATGCCATGAGGTTCCGCAGGCGATTAACGCGGCCTTCCTTGCCCCCCTTAACACACTGTCGGGGACTGAAAAATCCTCAAAAACCACCCCCCCGGAGTGGCCTATTCTGCCCAGTGAGGTGTCGCGCATGGATTGCGGCTGCTCGTAAATCTCCTTTAACATGAAGTGCTTATAGCCGCCCTTCTCCGCCATCGCGGGGCTCCATTGCACCCGGCATACATTTTTTTCCCTTGATTTTCCATATAGATCCGTCACCTTGACGCCGTCCCGGCAGAGGATTGCCATTTCATAGTCGTCGAGGAATATTGCTTCCTTTGTGTATCCCAGAATCGGCGGGAGATCGGAGGCTATGAAAAATTCTCCAGCCCCAAGACCTATCACCAGCGGGCAGCCCGCGCGGGCTGCCACAAGGACATTCGGGCGGCCTTCCGCCACAACGCCTATCGCATACGCGCCTTTTAAATCGCCAAGGCTTTGCCTTACCGCGGATTCGAGGTCCAGCCCTTCCAGGAGCCGCTCGTCTATAAGATGGGCAATTACCTCGGTGTCTGTCTCGGAACTGAACTTATGCCCGCGGTTTGACAGTTCCGCCTTAAGCTCCGCGTAGTTTTCGATAATTCCGTTATGAACGACCGCCACCCTCCCGCAGCGATGCGGATGCGCATTGGCCTCGCACGGCCTGCCGTGCGTCGCCCACCTTGTATGCCCGATGCCGGCCTTGGAGCTTATTTCCGCCTCTATGGCCGATTCCAGGTTTTTCAGCTTCCCGGCGCTGCGTCTTATGTCGAGATTTCCGTCCCTGAGAAACGCAATACCCGCAGAATCGTACCCCCTGTATTCCAGCTTCCTCAGGCCTTCCAGGAGTATGGGCACGGCGTTCTTTTCTCCTATGTAACCCACAATTCCGCACATGTTTTTGAATACCTCCCTTATGTTGCCGCATCAGGCGCGAAAGGCCAGGCGCGCCGCATTCTCGCCGGAAACGCGCCGGATAACGTCCGCCGGCAGCCTCAGCCTTTCAAGGAACCTCTTAAGTCCAAGGAAGAAGTTGTCCGTCCCGTAAAGTATCTTCCCGGAATGCCTCGTGATGAATTCCCGGGCGAAGGCCGGGTCTCTCGTAACGGCCCGGAAGCCCGACGTGCCGGACAAGTCGGCATGGAGGTTTTCGTACTCATCCATCAGCCGGACAGTTATTCCCCCCTCGGTTACCCTGCCGCGCGGCAAGACCCCGTCCCTGCCGCCTTCAAGGGAAATGCCTTCCCAGAAAAGCGGACCGTGCCCTATGAACTTTATGTCCGGGAACTGCCGAAGGCGGCTCTCGAGGGCAGCGAAATCCGTCATATATCCCGGAAACGGGCGGCGCATTATTTCTTTTTTCTCCCTCGCGGGGGCGTATATCTTCTCCAGGAACGATATTACTTTCCTGGGGTAGCCGCGGTATCTTGGGGTGTTCAGCATCTTTGCCATGAGCTTCTCAAAAGAGTTTGCGCCGGCGGCGGCATAACGCTCGCCTGCGCTTTCCATGTGGAACACAAGCGGCATACCAAGTTCGTTTATTCTCTCAAGCAGCCTGTCGAGCTTTGGCGAATCCCAGGGAAGCTTCGTCTTCAGTTCCCCGCAGCCGCATATTCCCCTGTCCACCCATGCCATGAATTTCTCCGCCGCGTCATCCGCTTCCGGGTCCGGGGCGCACATCGGGCATATCCTGTCGGGATATTTCCTGTACGCCTCGAACACGTCCGCCGCCGGCAGGTGAAAATAGACGGGGTCTGCCGGGTTTAACTCTTCCCAGGTCAGAAGCCAGCACTTGCCGAGCCGCTCCCTGTCCAGGTAGGAAATTATCCCGTCGGCGTCCAGGCCCTTGAAGTTCACGTGCATGTGAGAATCGATGTCCAGGCGCAAATTTCTCCCCCTCGCGGGAAACACCGCTCCCGCCGATGCCGCAGTCAATTTTAAATTTAGAAAACCAACGACTCTTGCCCTAAGGAAGGACCGGAAAGCTACGCGCTTGCCTTTGCTTTTTTCGTGCTGATGTAGTCGGAATAGTTATAGTGGTAGTAGTAATCCACGGAACGGATAGCCATGTCGTTCAAGACCACGCCCAGTATCTCCGCTTCTATGGTATCCATGTTCTTTTTTATTTGAAGCACTGCATCCTTTATCGTCTTGCCGCTTCGGACAACGAGCACGACCCCGTCCGAAAGAGGCGTGAGGAGCGAGGCGTCCGCAATTCCGAGATACGGAGGGCAATCGATAAGCACGCGGTCGAACTGCTCCCTCAGGCCCGCCATCAGGTTGAACATGGCTGTCGAACCGAGCATCTCTCCCGGATTGGAATACAGTGGACCGGAAGGAATGAAGCTGAGGTTCGGTATCTTCGTTCTCCTCAGGACGTCCGGCAGTTCCGCCTTTTTTGTAATGAGGCTCGAGAGACCTCTCGTGTTCGGCACTTCAAATGCCTTGTGCAGCCTGGGCCTGCGCATGTCGCCGTCTATAAGAAGTATCCTCTCTCCTGCGGCGGCCATTATCGAGGCGAGGTTCATGGAGACCGTGGATTTACCTTCGCCGTGCATTGCGCTGCATATCTGGATGACGCGGGGGCTGTGGTTTCGTCTTGAGAGCAGGATGTTGCTCCTTATCGTCCTGAAGGACTCCGCCATGGGAGATATCGGGTCGGTAACCGAGGCTATTTTCTCAGGTCTTTTGTCGTCATGCTGGGACAATTTCGGCACTACCCCGAGCATCGGCACGCCAAGGTTCTCTTCGAGTTCCTCAGGCGACGTGTATGTATTGTCCATGTGTTCGCTGACGAGGGCAAAGCCCGCTCCGGTAAACAGTCCCAGGACTATTCCCAGCAGTATGTTGAGGGCCTTTTTCGGTTTCGAGGGGATCTTGGGCGGCGTGGCCTTGTCTATGAGCTGGACGTTGCTTACGTTGATGGTGCCCATGATGTTCGATTCCTGGGCCTTTTTCAGCACCTGCTGGTAGATGGCCTTTGCGCCCTCCACGTCCTCTTTCTTGAGTTCGTATTCCGCCGAACTTCTGTCATAGCTCATCGCCTCGGCTTTCTGGCGGTTGAAGGCCCTTCTCAAGCTCTGCTCCTCGCGGCGGGCTTCGTCGTAGTCGTTTTTTATGCCGTCGGCTATCAGATTTACCTCGTCGTTTATCTGTTTTTTTATCTGTTTCATCTCGTTTGCAAGGCGTATCATTACCGGATGCTTATCGCCGTATTTTTTCGATTTTTCCGCCATCTCCTTTGAGATGGAGGTCTCCTGTGTCTGCAGGTCCTGTATGAGCTTGTTGTTCAACACGTCCGGAAGACTCATCAGGCCGCCGGGCACGGATGAACGCTTCATTACCTGCTGGTATTTTATTTCCGCCTGGTACCTCTTGGCCTCGGCGGAGAGAACCTTGGCGTTAAGGTCGTTCAAGGCGGCCAGGGTTATGTTTGAACTGCGATCTCCTCCGACTATGC